>JBELJW010000098.1:0-2011 GCA_042089975.1 Flavobacteriales bacterium
GGACGCCAGAGGATCAAGCGGAGATGGTGGACAACCAATTGGCCACATTGACCCCCTATGAGACCACCACCTTTGAAGTCGCAGGGTTCGTCGAGGGTTGCGCATACAGCGATGCCGTTTTGGTGGCCGTAGGGTCCCCCATCGAAGTGCCCAATGCCTTTTCTCCCAATGCCGACAACTTCAACGACACCTGGGACATCTTTGGTTTGGCGCAGTTCGATTTTTCGACCATCGAGGTGTTTGACCGTTGGGGCCAAAGTGTGTTTCGCTCGGTGTCGTACCCCAACCCATGGGGCGGCAAATTCCGAGGAACGGATGTGCCTGCGGGAACCTATTACTATGTCATTCAATTGAATGAACCCAATGCCAACCTCGCCCCGATCACGGGCCACGTCGCTGTCATCCGATGAAAAGAATCACCTGCACACGTGCTTTTTTGACCACCATGCTGTGCGGCGTGGTTGGGGTCGTGACGGCCCAATTCACCGGCACCCGTTCTCAATTTTTGATGTCCAGCCTTCTGGAGAACCCAGCAGCTGCGGGAAGCAACCCCTGTTTGGACATGCGCATGGGGGTTCGTGCGCAATGGGCTGGTTTTGACGGCGCTCCCTTGAGCAGCTTCGCGTCCTTGAGTGGTCGCATTGGCGAGTCCACTACGTTCTCTCATGGGATAGGGGGCTATGTCATTACGGACGAAATTGGCCCTTGGTCCAACACCAGATTCAACTTGGCCTACTCCACGAAAGTCAGATTGACCAATGGTGCCAAACTCAGCGCTGGCATTGCAGCTGGGATGGTGCAGTACCGTCTGGATGTGGGAAGTTTGCAATTTCCGGTGTTTTCTGCTTCGGAGGATCCGGCGTTGTTTGACAACGCCACATCGCAAACCGTTTTTCCGAGCATGGACCTTGGCCTGTGGTATGAAAACGACAAGACCTTTTTGGCGTTCAGTGTGTTGAATGCCATGGCAACCACACTTTCGGACATAGGCATGACCACCTCTTCAGGACGGACCATGGTGCTGATGGGGGGCAAATACATCCAGCTCGATCGTCGGTTTGCCTTTCGACCTGCTGGCTTGATGAGGCTGGCCTCAGGTCTGCCGGCATCTCTCGACCTGCAGGGATCTTTCTCTTTGGACGACAAAGTCAGTCTCGGTTTGGGCTACCGGTCAGGGAGTGCCCTCACCGGCATCATGAGCTTGAAGATATTTGACTCGATGACCGTGGGATACAGCTATGACTTTGGGGTGAATGACCTCAGTGTGATCGGCCGAAGTTCCCATGAGATTGTCATTTCTCTGACGGCTTGTGACAAAAACGACCCCTATGTAGGGCCCAACGGGCGCTGCCCAGCCTACGACTGATGAAGGACCGTTCCGCCAAGAGCATGCTGCTGGTGGCCGCCGCTGCCGCCATTGTCTTGGTGACGCTCGGCTATTCTCAGCACCTCGCCTCCATCATTCGGCAAGAGGAGCAGCGCAAGGTTGAACTTTGGGTGGAGGCCGTGAAGCAAAGGGCGGAATTGGTCACCTACACCCAGAAGCTGTTTGAAGAACTTGGTGGAGAAGAAAAGAAGAAAGCGGACCGTTTGGCAGACGCTTATCGTCTCATCCAAGATGCCCCCATGGGCATGGACTTGACGTTCAGCACGGATTTTCTCGTTGAGAACAAAACCGTTCCGGTCTTGATCATGGACGATGAGGGTCGCGTCTTGTACGATGTCAACATCCCTGACCCCCCCGAGGGCATGGAGGCATCGGCGTATTTCGACAGCTTGCGACGCCATGAGATGGGCAAGAACCCGCCCATTCGATTTGACGAGGTGGGCCAAACGATTTATTATTCTGAAAGTCGGAGGTTGCGAGAGTTGAGGGAGGCCATGTCGGAACTCATCGAAGCGTTCATTTCTGAGACGGTGATCAACAGTGCTTCTGTCCCTGTGCTTTTGTTGGATTCGTCCGCCACTACACCGATTCCATCCACACGAACACCCCGCACACGACGGCGAC
>JBELJW010000098.1:2021-8028 GCA_042089975.1 Flavobacteriales bacterium
GAAATCACAAGGCATTGACATGGAAGGGCTGGACGACCCCGACCTTTTAAGGGAGAGGTTCACTTCCATGGCCCGCGACAATCCTCCCATCCCGGTCTTTTTGCCCGGCGAGGGTTGGCACTTCGTCTTTTACGAAGAAAGCATGGTGCTCACACAGCTCCGTTTTTTCCCGGCCGTGCAGCTGTTGTTGATCGCAGCTTTTTTGCTGGTGGCCTACCTGGTGTTCAGTTCCTCCAAACGTGCGGAACAAAACCGTGTTTGGGTGGGCATGGCCAAGGAGACGGCCCATCAACTGGGCACACCATTGAGTTCCTTGATGGCTTGGTCCCAACTCCTTGCCGCCAAAGGCGAACACCAAGAGGCGTTGCAGGAAATGGACAAAGACATTGCCCGTCTGCAGGTGGTGGCCGACCGCTTTTCCAAAATTGGTTCCCAGGCCCAGCTTGTCTTGGAGGACCCAGCAAAGGTGGTGGAAGACACCGTCGATTACATGCGTCCCCGCATCAGCAAGCACATCACCATGTCGTTCGAGAGAGGGGACACGGTAGGCGAGGTGCCCCTTGGAAGCTCACTGTTCAGCTGGGTCCTGGAGAACCTAATCAGGAATGCAGTGGATGCCATGGAAGGTGAAGGTTGTCTTGTGGTCAGGGCTTTGTGGAAGGGAGATGAGCTGCACGTCGAAGTGGAGGATTCGGGCAAGGGCATGACCAAACAAGTGGCACGACGCGTTTTCGAGCCCGGCTTCACCACCAAAAAACGTGGTTGGGGGCTTGGGTTGTCTCTTGCCAAAAGGATCGTTGAGGAGGTCCACAAGGGCCAAGTTTTGGTGGCTTGGACGGAGCCAGGCAAAGGCACATGTTTTCGATTGATTCTCCGTCCTTAACGGACCATCAAAATCTTTCCGGACTTGGTTTGGGTTTCCCGGAAGTCTTGCTCCAAGGAGGTCCACTGAAGTACATACGCATACCAGCCATCCGGAAGGTAGTGCCTGCCTTCCCCCAAATTGTCCGCACCACCATCCCAGGGCCGCTCAGGGTCATTGGTGGACCAGACCACCTCGCCCCAACGGTTGAAGACTTGAAAGGAAAACGCCTCCCACGCACAACTGCTGACCACGCGGAACCCTTCGTTCAAACCGTCGCCATCTGGCGTGAAGGCCGTGGGCACCCAGATGTGGCATCCGCAATACTCTTCCTCCACCTCCGCCAAGGCAAGGTCGTTTCCACAAGCATTCGTCGCGGTCACAAAGTGGGATCCGCCCGCAACTTGAGGGGACGCCCCCAACAGTCCAGGAGTGGACCACTCCAATGTGTATGGGATTTCATCGACCTCACTTTCTCCAACCGAAAAGACTTCCACCCTTGCAGTGGTTGAGTCTCCGATGCAGATCAAATCATGGTCTGGTGTTGCAATGACATTCAGACTGGGCCACACTTCGAGAAAGAGGTCGTGGCTGGCAAAACAATCCGTGGCGTTGTCCCTGATTTCGACGGCATATGGGCCTTCTTCGTAGGCGTTGTAGCCTGCGGATGCAGGCTCCCCATTGACTGTCCACAACCAATCCCCAACGGCGTCTTGGGTTTGTGTCGGCCAAACAAAGGCGTGTGGTGGGTCCAACTCGCAACGCGTCACTTGGTTGGGATGGGTCCCTACGATTGGGGTGGGCCACCACGTCACGAAGGCCGTGTCGTTTTGGGTGCAAGCGCCAAGGGTCACTGTGGCGACATAGGGTCCTTCCCCCATGGATTCTACCACCGAAAGGGAAACGCCGTTGCCGCCCACATTCCACGAAATGCCGTCCACGCCTGGGGTGATGTTCAAGGTGGCGACTTCAGTGTCGCAGAGAGGTTCAGGGTCCACAAGTCCCGTGGCAATTGGAGGAAGCATGGTGTAGTTGAACGATTCGGTGCTTTCGCATCCGTTGGTGCCCAACAAGTCCACCTCATAGTTCCCAGCGCCTGCATTGTTCAATTGCGTGGTCCCCAAAGGCAGGGTCCACCCCACGATGGCAGCGTCGGGTCCAACATTCGCTTGCAGGCTCCCGTTCTCCTGCCAACACAAGGTGCTGGGTGTGGCGACGAAACCTGCCTCTGGGAGCGGCAGCAAGTCCACATGGACAGACGCTGGCTCTGCCTCGCAGCCATTGATGGAGGCCTGGGCGAAGTAGTCACCGGAAGAGGTGGCGTTGAGAATGTCGGAACCCAAACCCTCCCATATGGCCGTGGCCCCTTCGGTCGAGAAAGCCTGGACCAAAAGCGCTTCACCCAAACAAACCTCCAAATCACCACTCACGGGCGACCCTCCTTCCTCAAAACTCAACTCTGGAATCGGTTGGAACAAGACGTCGACCATGGCTTGAGCTTCACAATCTCCAAGAGATGCCGTGACTTCGTGGGGACCAGGAAGATCGGTCAACAGTGTGGCACCGTCTACGCCATCCCAAGCGACGGTGGCGCCGGCCGCCACGGTGGCCTCCAGAAGCACCTCAGTGTCCCCACAGACCACCAGGTCTTCGTCCACCAAGACATTGAGTTCTGGACCTGGCAAGGAAGTGACTTCGATGGTGCTGTGGCTTTCGCATCCGTCTGCGTCGATGCCAATGACATCGTATTCGCCGGGTGCATTGACCGTGATGTTGGAATCGCCAGTCGTTGCCCAGATGGCAGAGAGGCTCGGCCCCAAGGGCAGAGCGGTCAAGTCCAGGTCTTGACCTGCGCAAACTTCCCACGGTGCCACCGGGTCAACCGTGCTGGCGTTCTGGTGGGCGGAGTAATAGGCGCTCTCAAGGCAAAAGCTTTGGCCATTGGCCAATCCACCGGTGCTCCCTGTGAAGCCCCAATACACAGAGGGCGTGCCCCCGAACACGTCGTTGAGGAGGTCTAGGGTCAGGCTGTGCCGCAGGCTTCCTTCAAAGAACACCTCCAGGTTGTTGGTGGAAGGCTCCCACACCACCCTGAAAGGATGGTCGCCGCCATCTTCAATGTTGGCCATGGTGGGATGGGCTTGAACCTCGGAGGAAAGCTCATTGCCTCCCCCGTGGATCAACGGCCCCCCTTGGAAAATGGCCATGTGGTCAAAAGTGGGGTCTTGGGTATTGACAGGCCCTGCAGTGGCTGAACCGTCGTTGGCAAAGGTGTCCAATTCAATGGCAACAGAGGAGTTGCCAAAAGGCCCATTCGCGAAGCCGATGGAGTGGCCGTTTTCGCCCACCAAGAAGTTGCCATTGTTCCCAGAGTCTTGAATCACAAAACAGATGCCGTCCGCACCGTTGTCGTTGTCGCCGAGGTTCACCAAGAACTGCAGGTCAAAAGGCTCGTCCAAACGCAAGGGACATTCGTGCCAGGCAGCCCCTTTTTGATTGACAATGTTGGGCGTGATTTGAACGCATGATCCCGGCAAACCTGTGGCGTTTTCCGAGGTGTTCCATTGTCCCCACGCCGGAGCCGCCGTCAAGCACGAAAAAAAAGGCACAGCGAACAAACGCAGAAAGGAGAAAAAGGTCAGTGTAGGTCGCATGTGTCCTTGAACAGGCCCACAAGTTCGGACGTAAGGAAACGCCGCTCAAATTTTTTCGCGACATCCTTTGCAGAAGGAAATGTGGATGACGCCCCCCCCCAATTTCCCAAGAGCCCGCGCAATGTCCTTTGCGCCTCGGGGTCGCCGTGGGCCACAAAGGCCACACCAGAGTCTTCACAGAGCGCTTGAAGGTCGCTTTGTGAGGGCCCCATGGCCAACATTGGCAAGCCTGTGGCCAAGCCCTCGAAAAACTTTCCCGGCGTCGAGTCTTTGGCGGATTCGCTTTGGTTGTGCGTCACCAAGAGCACGTCACAGGCGTGCATGGCACGCACGGCCTCTTTGTGCGGCAAATCACCTAACCAGGTCACATCAAGATTGGCGCGGTCGATGTTGGACCGCACATCGGCCGAGACCGGACCTGCAAGCACGACCCGCCAAGTGGGGGAGATTCCTTCCAAGGCATCCCATAGAGCTTGGGGGTTTCTGGCGCCGTAGAGGGCACCAAAATGTCCAATGACCTTTTCCCCCTCTCTCGGTTTGTCCATCTCGATTTCTTGGGGGGAAGGAAAGTCGTCCCGGTCCCATCCGTTGGGGATCACAAAACCTTTCTGCCCACCCACCCCAAGGGCACGAAGCGCACCCCTTGAAGTCACGACCACCGCATCCGCAGTGGAAACCACTTCGTGCTCCATGTGGCGGATGCGCTGCCTTGTCCGCTGAGGAAGACCAAAATCATCCAAGTAGTCCATGGTGGACCAAGGGTCCCTGAAGTCTGCGATCCAGGGCAAGTCGGTTGCTTTTTTGATGCGCAACCCAATCAAGTGGATGCTGTGTGGCGGACCCGTGGTGACGATGAGGTCCATAGGCTGTTCCCGAAGCCTCTCAAGGATGGCGCGCGAAGTTGGTTTGACCCATCCAATGCGGGCATCCGGCACGAACGCCTTTGCGCGGACCCAAGAAATGAGCCGTTTGGACCAAGGTGCTTTGGCATGCTGGCTGGCTTCAGCTCCAAGCCTCGAAGAAGCCCCGCCAAAACCGATGTTTTTCAGAAATCGCGAGGGTTCCCAGACAGGGAAACGCCAAACGTCGATGTCGTCGCCCACATCGTGCAACAAACTCCGGTCTTCAACAGGGACATCGGGGTTGTCTGGGGTCACGACAATGGGTTCCCAACCATGCTCAGGCAGCAGCTTGGCAAATTTCAACCAGCGCTGGACGCCGCCTCCACCTGAGGGCGGCCAGTAGTAGCTGACGATGAGGACGCGTTTGGGGGTCATGGCCTCAAGATGGTGTTCAGGATGCGATGCCGCAAGCGCGCAGCTTGCTTTGCCCCAATCAACCTTGCGAGGGCGACAAACCAAAGGGGCAGTTGGATGTCCACCGAAGGGCGATGGTTGAACTTTTTGAGCACCAGATATCCCTTTGCTGCCTCCTCTGGTTGCCAAGGCTCCAACCACCGGGTGACGTTGAATAGTGCGTTGAGGATGCGTTGCTGTGCACTGCTGTCCAATGCAGGGCTGCTGTCAGAGAGCATCCAAGAGAGCATCCGAAGGCGCAGGTCGAAGGATTGCAGCCTTCTTCTTGGCTCGTTGCCCGTGGAGATTCTGCCTTCCGGGAAAAGCCGCACAACGGTGAGTCGGTCGGAAGATTTTTGAAAGCGTTTGCCCTTTTGGCGCAGCCTGAACATCAGGTCGTATTCCTGGGCGCTTGGGAGATTCTCGTCCCAGCCTCCCACCTCGAGAACAGCGGCGGTTCGGAACAAATTGCAACACGTGTTTCCCAAACGGCCATGGGCAAGGCCCACGTCGACATGATCCTCCATCCCCCAACCTTCACTCCTCCGACCCTCGCGTTCAAACCAAAACTCCCCAAAGACAACATCGGCCGCAGTGGTCAGGGCCGCTTGAAGGGCCATTTTGCCAGGAAGCAACACATCGTCGGCATCCAGAAATTGCACCCACTCGGTTTCCACATGTTCAAGCCCCTTGTTTCTCGCCGCGCAGGCCCCGGGAGTGCTTTCTTTTGTGGCAATCAATGGAATGTCGGGATGGTCGGAGGCCCATCTTTGAACGGCCAGCATGGAGTCGTCGCTGGAGTTGTTGTCCACGACAATGATTTGGCCCAGAACCTTCTTTTGGTCCAACAAGCTGTCCAATGCACCACCTACCCAAGCGGCCGCATTGTGCACAGGGATGACCACATCGATGGGGACAGGCTTCATGGTCTCTTCAAAGTTGAACCCAGGCGCATGCCGTGGAGGTAGGCCGACAGGTTGTTCTTCCATCCGGCTCCTTGGCTGCGCCACTTCCAGGTCATTTTGACCACCAAAAAAGGCGCCAACCACCATGGGAAGATGTGGCGGTGCACCGCACCCATGGCTTGAATGGTGGACGCTTGGATGGAGCTGCCCGTGCTCTCTTGCTCGTGGAACCTGATCCGGATTGGCGCCCGCAAGATGTGCCCACCTTGTGCAAGATGTTGTTGGAGATAC
>JBELJW010000099.1:0-8011 GCA_042089975.1 Flavobacteriales bacterium
CATGGCGGGTTCTGGAGATGCGGTCAGTGCAGCATGGACCCAGAGCCTTGAAACGGGGCCTTTGACGACCGTGGCACGGGCTACAACTTTTACGACGGTGAACTTTGGGGAGAGCAGCCCTTGGAGCGTCTTGAAGACGTTCGCGTTGGATGGCCTTCCATTTTGCACATGGGCAATGGCACCGAGGTGGTCATCACCCACGAAGCAAGTGGAGACTTCACGGCCCCATTGGTGATGATGACCAGCCCTGCTGGCCAAGAGCAGTGGTTGCAGTCCACCATCCCTGGAGGAGCCATCAACGATTTGGGCACGCCTCTCGGCAACCTTTGGCCACGCGCGGCTGTGGGCGGCATCAACGATGAAATCATACACCTCATCTGCGTGACCACGCCGGTCGGAAACGCAGGGGACGATCCCAATGCGGTCTACCAAGGCCAAGATGGAGCCCTGTTGTACTACCGTTCGTTCGATTACGGTTCCAACTGGGAGATGATGACCTTCCCTGAGATTGACAGCACCCATTTTGTTGGGTTCAGTGGGGACGCCTACGCCATCCATGCACGTGATGGGGTGGTGGCCTTTGCGGTGTTCAACAATTTGGCCGATTCCTTTGTGATGGTGTCAGAGGATGCAGGAGACAACTGGGAGTACCACACTTTGGTGGATTTCCCCGTCGACTTGTACCAAATCGATTCAGGTCTTCCCGATTCTTTGGGTGTGGACATCGACGGTGATGGCTTGACCCAGGAGTTCTTCACTTCCGATGGCTCAGGCGACATCCACGTGGACGTCAACGGCACCGTTCATTGCACGTTTGGCGGCATGTTTGTGGCCGACACCGACACCATCGACACCCAATATTCCTTCTTCCCCGGCACCAACTTGTTGGAGTACTGGCGTCCGGATTTTGACGAGGACTCTACTGCCACCATTGCAGGGGCCTTGGATTACGATGGCAATGGCACCTTGGACATTTTGGACGACATCGCAGACTATGGCGGCGGGCTTGCTTCCATCCCAAGCATTGCATCAGATGAAGATGGCCATTTGTTTGTCAGCTACTCGGCCGTCATGGAAACCCATGACAGCGGCCTCCAAAACTTCCGCCACGTATTTGTGGTGAATTCAGAGGATGCAGGTGACAGCTGGAACACCGACACGCCATGTGACTTGACGCCTGACGTGGACTTTGATTTGTACGAGGCCGTGTTTGCTTCCATGTCCCCGGACGTGGAGGAGCACCTCGAGATTGTGTACCAGCGTGATTTTGAACCAGGCTTGCACGTGCGCGGGGACTTGGATCCGGTGGACCTCAACGAAATGGTTCACTTGCGCGTTCCAAAATTGGATTTGGACGAGTGCAGCGACATTGACTTCGAAGACTGGGTGGGCGTTGCGGAGGGCTTCAAACCCGGCCAAGTCCAGCTCTATCCCAACCCATCCAGTGCTTGGGCAGAGTTGATCATTGACCGCCCAGGTGCCCATGACGTCCGCGTCCTCGATGTGGAAGGCCGACAACACATGAGCTGGACCACCACAGGCATCGTTGAAAAATTTGATGTTCGCACCTTGCCTGCGGGCATGTACTTTGTGGAGCTGGCGCAAGGTGCACAGCGCACCATCGTGCGTCTTGCGGTGCAATAATTTCCTTTTTGGGTGCATGGCAAGCCATGTTCCTACGACCTTTGAAAGCGGTGTCCTCGGGCACCGCTTTTTTTTGACCTAATCCTTGGCCCTCATGCGCATTCAAATTGTATCCATTGGAGATGAACTGTTGATTGGCCAAACGGTCAACACCAATGCCGCCTGGATGGGGGAACATCTCACCTTGGACGGCTGGGTCGTGGGAGGGGTGGAGGTGGTCTCAGATGCGCCTTCCGCCATTTGCGATGCGTTGGACCGTGGGCTTGCATCGAATGACGCAGTGCTCTTGACAGGCGGTTTGGGCCCCACCAAAGACGACTTGACCAAACATGTGTTGGCCGAGTACTTCGGCACGGAATTGGTGATGCACGAAGAAATCGCGGCCGGCATCCAGGCTTGGTTCGAATCGCGCAACGTTCCATTTCTCGAGGTGAACCGTTTGCAGGCGATGCTTCCTGCGTCATGCACTGTGCTCCCCAATCCACTGGGCACGGCCTCGGGCATGTGGTTTGAGCATGGGGACAAAGTCGTGGTGAGCATGCCAGGAGTGCCCTATGAAATGGAGGGCTTGATGACCCATGAGGTTCAACCTCGGTTGAAGGCGCATTTTGCGTTGCCTGCCAACTTGTATGAAACGGTGGTGACCGCCGGCATTGGCGAATCGTCCCTTGCCGCTTTGGTGGACACATGGGAGGCTTCGCTGCCTTCCAAGGGGATTTCTTTGGCCTACCTGCCTTCTCCTGGTCAAGTGAAAGTGCGCTTGGGGGCGAAAGGTCCATCGGGCGACAAGGAGGAACTGCAAGGCTTGCTCGACGCTGAAGTGGAGGTGTTCATGAAGCTCGCAGGCCGGCACGTGGTGGGGCGTGGGAACATGGACATCGCAGAGGCTGTGTTGGGGTTGCTCTCTTCAAGGGGAGGGACTTTGGCCACAGCAGAGTCGTGCACAGGGGGCAGTGTGGCCGCCATGCTGACGGCGATCCCCGGGGCAAGTGCCTCGTTCATGGGAGGCGTTGTGGCCTATGACAACGCAGTGAAAACGGGCTTTTTGGAAGTGGATTCGAGGGACATCGAGGACCATGGTGCCGTGAGCGAACCCGTGGTGAAGGCGATGGCGATTGGCGCCCGCAAAGCCATGGGAACGACTTGGGCAATTGCCACCTCCGGTGTGGCTGGGCCTGGCGGTGGCACGGAGCTCAAACCTGTAGGGACGGTGTGGATGGCCGTGGCCGGGCCTGAAGGGGCAATGGCGTGGTGCCATCGATTTGGTGCACAACGCGCCCGCATTGTCCAACGGGCTTCACGTCGTGTTTTGACCCACCTGCATGAATTCATCAAGAATGGAGGTCTTCCTGGGTTGGAGGATTGAGGAAAAAGTTGTTTCTTTGCAATCCTAAATTCAGAGCCATGAGCCGCGTTTGTGAGATTACAGGAAAGAAAGTTTTGGTGGGAAACAATGTTTCGCACTCGAAGCGCCGGACGAAGCGTCGTTTCTACCCCAACCTTCAGAGGAAGCGTTTCTTCATTCCAGAGGAAGACCGTTGGGTGACCCTTCGTGTCTCTGCCAAGGCCATCCGCACCATCAGCAAGATTGGTGTTCTCGCAGCCATGAAGCGCGGAGAAGAGCTCGGCGTGCTTGTGGCCAAGTAAGCTGATTCCGCCGGTCAAACGGCACGACCGAAAGCAAAACGACCCGCCATTTGGCGGGTCGTTTGCGTTGACAAAAATCGAAAGATTTCTCTTGTCATTGGTTGCCCAGGATGATGGGCAGTCCTGCATCTCCTCCTCCCACAATGATCACCTTCGCATTGTTGCTCTTGGAAATCTCCTTGGTCGCTTCGATGCCCTTCCACTTGAGCAATTTGTCGCTGAGCCCTTTGGAGATGATTTCTTCAAAGTCCCGGATGCCTGCGGCTTCAATGCGCAAACGGTCGGCCTCTTTCTGGGCCTTTTCCAGGCGAAATTCATATTCCAATGATTCTTGCTCTTGCTGGAGTTTGCGTTCGATGGCTTGTTCTAGCGTTTTTGGCAGCTGGATGTTCCGGATCAACACGTCGTTCAGTTGCACGTAGTTGGCAGCCAATTTTTTGCTGAGTTGATCTTGGATTTCAATTTGAATTTGCTCGCGTTTGGTGGTGTTGAATTCTTCAGGCAAATATTTGGCGATGACTTCTCTCGCAACAGATCGCATGGAAGGACGTATGACCGCGGACTCGTAGTTCCGTCCCCGCTCCGTCTCCAGATAACCTAGCTTGTCGTACACCGGTTGTGTGAAGACCGTCATTTCCATGTTGATCTTGAGCAAGTTGGAACTCAAGACTTCCAGGCTTTCCAATTGTTCGGTTTGTCGGACTTCATACTTGTACACCTTGTTCCATGGCGCCTTGAAATGGAACCCACTTGTCAAAGCTTCTTCTGTGGGGTCCACCCCTTCTCCGAAGGTGTGAAAGGTCAATCCGGCGAAGCCAGATGGAATGGTCACCGTCAAGGACCCCCAGAGGAAGACCACGGGCAAAAAGACAATCAAAGCGACGAGGAGGCCGCGCAGTCGGCGGCGGTCGTCAGGGGAGGCATTCATGTTCATGGGCCGAAGGTACTCACCTCCCGCCACTCGACCGCCGGATCATCCACTCTGCCGTCAACAAACCGAGAAGGACAACGAGGAGCCATGTTTGTGCGTGAAGCGGAAGCCGTTCAGAAGATGCGTGTACCACATCTTTTGCGTCCAAACCTGGGCTCCAAGCCCTCCAAGCCTCCCGAAGCAACGCCACATCTTCTGGCCGGTTCAAGTCTCCAAGATAGGCGCCATTGGAGCGGTCTGCCAGACGCTGGAGAAGTCCATGGTCGGCGGGCAACAAGCTGGCTTCTGCCTGGACCGCCTGAACCACCAAGGTTCCTTTTTCAACCAGGTCTTCTCCTCCCTGCTTGCACGATGCGGTCCAATCGTACACGCCGGGCAGCAAAAAGCCAAGGTCCAAAGCCATGTCGGTCCCCCGTGGAGATGGCACAAATCGATGACCTGTGGGTTCCCCATTCTTGCGGACAAGCTCGAAGGTCACATCCGATTCAACCGTCGGGGTCAGGGACACATCATACACCTCTGCCCTGAACAGGCAGCGAAGGTCCTCGTCCAATCGCTCTGGTCCGCGGATGCGAAGCCGTTTCACATCGTCCCTGCTGCTGAGGTACTGCAGGGTGTGGTTGACCAATTCGTCGAAGACCAAGCTGGTTCCATCGTGCTGTGCCAAATCTTGGATCCTCCAACGCCACAGGCCTTCGCCAAGGGTAGAGGCCACCCGTTGCCCGTCGTGCTCGCACACAGCCCATAGCGGCCAGCCTGTGTCCACGGGCCCTACCCTTTGGCTGAGGGCCACGCGCAGCGATGGGGTGACCTCGTAGGCGCCCGTTGGGCAGGCGAGCGGAGGCCAAAGTTGCATCGTGGCAGAGAGGTCCGTGGGCATGGGGAAGCGGTCAAAACCTTGCACAGCGCGTCCTCTCGCTTCTGTGATCAATGGTTCACTTTGCACGTCAAAACCCACCAAGCTCTCTCCCCAAGTGTCCCAAGGTGTGTCATGGCCTCCGCAGAGCCAAAGGGCTGGGCTTTTCGCCACTGCTCGGGCCAATTCGGGAGGCATGAGATTGGGTCGCACTTGATGAAGGACCAAGACGTCGTGCTCAGGCAAGGTGGCGGTTGGCGTCCAATCCGACAACCAGAGCATCTGGGTTTCTTGGTGACGGTTGGATTCAGCTGCTGCACGCAACGCTGCCAGATCAGGATGAGGGGCGTTGGCCAAAAAGACAATTTGGCGTCGGCTCTCGAGGATGTCGATGTTCGCCTGTCTTCGGTTGTTGGCTAGGGACACTTCATCGGGCCCCCGGTCGCCCGTCATGCGCGGTTGGATGCGGGCTTCAAGTTCCATGGTGCCCGCCTCCAATGCATCCAATTCCAAGGTCCACGTGTAGCTGCTGAAGCTGTACGCTGGCGTCCAATTTTGCACGCCAAGTTGGGTTCCTTTGTGGTGAAGAGAAATCTCCACGGGAACCCCCTCAAACCCTCTCCCTTGCGCAGTGATTTCCACCGGAAAGGCGTTGCCCAAATAGGCCACCTCGTTCATGCGGATCACCGCGAGATCGAGGTCGGCCACCAAAGCGGTGTCGCCGGTGCCCACAAACACATGGGGAACCTGAAGTTTGGAAGCACTGTATTCTGGATCGGGACCACGGTTGGCGCGGCCATCCGTCACGACCAACACCCCCGGCACGTTGCGGTGCATGTATCGGTCGCGCAGGCCCTCCAATGCCGACCCAAGGTCGGTGCGCTTGCCTCGGGGGTCCCAGTCGGCCGCTTCGAGGGGAGACAACACACGGTCAAAGCCAAAGAGTTCCACATCCCACCCTTGCGCATCGCCCCATTCGGGAAGGTCCTTCACCACAGCATCGAGGGCAAGCCGACGCGCCAAGCTGTCTTTGCCCATCCATTGCGAAGATGTTTGGTCGACCAAGACAGGCAACGTGGGAGACTCGATGGTTTCCGTGGTGGTGCGCAACATGGGTTCGAGCAGCAAAAAGGCCAAAATGGCCAAAGTGCCGAAGCGCAACAATGCGAGAAGCCATGGAGGGGCAGGGCGGTCATCCCCCCAGCCATAGAGCAGCCCGGTCAAAACCACGCACAGGCCGCCCAGGGTGGCCCATTGCCAGGGCTCAGCTTGAACGATGAGGTCAGAAAGGGCCATGCTGAATCAGGCCGTGATCATCCCTCCGTCCACACAGAGGGTTTGTCCGGTGATGTACGAACTCATGTCGCTCGCAAGGAAGACACACAGGTTGGCCACATCCTCTGGCGATCCGCCTCTTTTGAGCGGAATGGCATCTCTCCATCCTTGCACCGTGTCGGGGTCGAGCTTGGCGGTCATTTCTGTTTCAATGAATCCGGGGGCAATGGCATTGCAGCGGATGTTTCGGCTTCCCAGTTCCAAAGCCACGGATTTGGTGAAGCCCAAAATGCCTGCCTTGGAAGCAGCGTAGTTGGCCTGCCCAGCATTTCCCTGAACGCCCACCACGGAGGAGATGTTCACGATGGATCCAGACCGCGCTTTGAGCATGGTGCGCAGGACGGCCTTGGTGAGGTTGAAGCAGCTCTTGAGGTTGATGTTGATCACCCTGTCCCACTGGTCTTCACTCATGCGCATGAGCAAGGTGTCGTCCGTGATGCCTGCGTTGTTGATGACGATGTCCACCGTTCCGAGGGTGTCCACCACCTCTTGGACCAGACGTTCTGCGTCGGTCATGCTTGCCGCGTCAGATTGGAAGCCCTTTGCGATGCCGCCACTTGTGGTGAGTTCTTTTTCAAGCGCCTCTGCGGCTTCTGCGGAGCTGCGGTAGGTGAAGGCGACTGCAGCGCCTTGGGCAATGAATTGTTGGGCAATGGCCTTTCCGATGCCTCGGGAGGCTCCGGTGACAATGGCTACTTTTCCTTCAAGGAGCATGGGGTGTGGGGGTGTTGGGTTCGGGTGGGGATCAGGCAGAAGGCAACAAATCGGCCGCCTCGGCAATCAGTTCAGCAATGTCTTTGACCTCGATGGAGCCTTCGCGCTCCGCGTTTTTCACGCCGTCCGTCATCATGGTGTTGCAAAATGGACAGCCTGTTGCCACCACTTCTGGGTTGGCGTCGAGGATGTCGTCGGTGCGCTCATGGTTGACCTCTCGGGCACCCTTCTCAGCTTCCTTGAACATCTGGGCGCCACCAGCTCCGCAGCAGAGGCCATTTTGCTTGCACCTCCTCATCTCGACCAGTTCAGCGTCGAGGTTGCTCAGGACGTCGCGTGGCGCGGCATATTCTCCGTTTCCACGTCCGAGGTAACAAGGGTCATGGAAGGTGATGCGCCGGCCCTTGAATGGATTGCCGTCCGCCACCTTCAAACGGCCCTGGTCGATCAAATCCCGGATGAATTGGGTGTGGTGCATCACCTCATACGTCCCACCGAGCTCAGGGTATTCGTTTTTCAAAACATTGAAACAATGGGGACATCCCGTGACAATGCGCTTGACGCCGTAGCCATTCAGGGTGGCGATGTTTTGGGCAGCTTGCATTTGAAACAAAAACTCGTTGCCTGCACGCTTTGCGGGATCTCCCGTGCAGCTCTCTTCCTTTCCAAGCACCGCAAAAGGCACCTCACAATGGTGGAGGATGCGTGCAATGGCTTTGGTGATTCGTTTGGCACGGTCGTCAAAGCTTCCGGCGCAACCCACCCAGAAGAGAACTTCGGGTGTGCTCCCTTGGGCGTTGAGGTCGGCCAGGGTGGGGACTTGAAATTGACTCATGGTTCAGGATTCTTGGGTCCAATCTCCACGGTTCGCGGCAGGAAATGCC
>JBELJW010000100.1:0-7938 GCA_042089975.1 Flavobacteriales bacterium
AGCCACAGCCGGCCCAAATCCGAGCGGTCCACCCTTTCCCAACGCAAAGCGTACAGAATCCAAAACAAGGGCGTCGCCCCCGCCACCCGCAATGCAATGAAGCCAGAGGGACCCACCTTTTCAGGCATCAGTCCTTTGGCCACGAGATAGTTGTAGGCATAAATCAAACCCACCCCCCAGAGGGCCAAATGCGCTTGCCAGGGACCTCGAGATGGAACTGAAGAACTCAAGAGATGAGGTCGCGGGCGCGTTGCACCTCCGCCTTGCTGGACCCCGCTGCGACCCCTTTGTCCGTGAGGAAGACGGGGCGCTTGAGGAAGGTGTATTCTTCCAAAATCAAGGCGCGGTAATCCGATTCCGTCAAGGACTTGTCCGCCAACCCCATGCTGCGAAACTTCATGGCACGACGGCTGAACAAAGATTCATAGGAACCAGCGTGGGCCTTCATGGCATCGAGGTCGACTGCGGCAATGCCCTCCGATTTGATGTCGACAACCTCGCAGCCCTGTTGCTCCGGTTGGAGGTCCCCAAAAATCCGCTGACACGTTTTGCAATTGGGGAGGGTGAATGCCTTTTTCATGGTTGTGGTTTGGGAGAAGAAGCGTCGAACGCCTCCATGTGTTCAATCAAGCGCCCCAATCCCGGGCGCCAATCGTCGTCGTTTTCAATCACCACTTGACACGTGTCTTTGTGGGGCTCGATGTGCGCCTTGTCGGCGGGACGCACGTGATGCTGCCACTGGTAATCCACTTCCTCAGGAGTGTATCCCCTGATGGTCATGTCGCGGTGCTTTCTGCGGGCCAACCGGATGTCTGGAGAAGCATGAATGAAAGCTTTGACATCCGTGCATGCCACGATGTTGGGGTAGCTCAGCGCAAACAGCCCTTCCACCACCAACCATTCTTTGGGCTCCACCAAGACAACCTGGGACTTCATGAGGCTCTTGTTGTAAGTGTATGAATCGAAGGAAACTGAGGCACCTGAAGCCAGTTTCAAAATGTCGGCGTGCAGTTTTTCGTCATCAATGGCCTGAAGCACATCAAAATTCGTCTCCCCATTCTCGTCCACGGGCAGCTCGACCTTGGGACGGTAATAATCGTCGAGCGACAGCATGGACATCCGCCCGCCGAAGTGGTCCTTCAAACCATTCAACACGGTGCTCTTCCCCGAGCCGCTTCCTCCTGTGATGGCCAATATTTTCATGTCATGCTTCCGCTTCAGTTGTCAAAATCAAATCGGCCAAAACTCTGTCGTTGGCCAGCCGGGGCATCTTGTTCTGTCCGCCCAATTTCCCGCGTTTCCGCATCGCTTCATTGAACCGTTCTGCAGGCACGCATGTCAATTGAGCAGGACGCAACACCGACCCTTGGATCAGGTCCTTGTAATAAAGATTGGCCCCTTGCAAAGCGTGGTCCAAAGCCCCAACAAATCGATCCAAATCCTCGGGAAAATCCTCAAAAGCCACCAACCATTCGTGGTATGGCAAGCCCTCTGAAGGCGCGACCTGGGGCGCCACGTGAAACTCTGAAATCACCCCGCCACATTGGGCCATGGCCACCTGGGCTGCTCCCTCCACTTCCTCTGCAATGACGTGTTCTCCAAAGGCCGATGTGAAATGTTTGATCCTCCCAGTCACAAGAATGCGTGGTGGGTCAAGAGAAACGAATTTGACCGTGTCCCCAATGTCGTAGCCCCACAACCCAGCGTTGGAGCTGAGCACCACGGCATACTGCACCCCACACTCCACCTCTCCAATGGTCAATCTTGGCGGATTCTCCTCAAAATACTGGCCCGCTGGAATGAACTCGAAGAAAATGCCATCGCGTACATTCAACAACATGCCTTTCACATTCGGGGCCTCTTGGAACGCGAGGAAGCCCTCCGAGGCGGGGTACAATTCCACCCGTGGAATCTCGAACCCCAGCAGTTGTTTGAACCGCTCCGCATAAGGCCCATAGGCCACCCCACCATGAACGAAAAGGGACAAATTGGGAAACACCTCCTGCACGGTGGATTTGCCCGTGTGTGCAAGAAGACGTTCAAAGTACATCTGTACCCACGAGGGGATGCCGCTCACCAGCCTCAAATCTTGTTTGCAGGTCTCTTCCACAATGGCCTGCACCTTGTCTTCCCAATCCTCGATGCAATTCGCCTCCCAAGACGGCAAGCGGTTGCGCTGCAAATAGCTTGGGACATGGTGCGCCACAATGCCGCTGAGCCGGCCCAAAGGCACGCCTCCTGGTGTGGCCCCGAGTTCAGGGCTGCCTTGCAAGAAGATCATTTTGCCGTCGACGAAAGAAGCATCGCCCGTACCCGCGATGTGTCCCAACAAGGCATTGCGCGCGCTGCCAATGTGGTTGGGCATGCTGTCCTGTGTCAGGGGAATGTATTTGGCCCCTGATGTCGTGCCACTGGTCTTGCAGAAGTACAAGGGTTTGCCAGGCCAAAGCACATCCGCCTCTCCTGCCACAGCCCGATCGACGAATGCACGGAGCCCTTCGTAAGACCTGATCGGCACAGCCTCTTGAAACGCCTGGACGCTCATCCCTGGCCGAAGACCATGGGCCCGTCCAAAGGCCGTTGCCTGCCCTTTCTTCAAGAGCCCTTCCAACACCTCCCTTTGGGCGGCCACGGGATCAGAGACACGCCTTTGCAGGCGCCACAATGAAAGACGTGCCACCGGTTGGCTCAAAAAAGCTTTCCATCCCATGGGCCGAAAATAACAAGGCACCGCCCAGGGGGCAGTGCCTTGTTGACATCAAAGTTTCGATTGCTTATTTGATGGTCATCTTCTTCGTGGTGCGAAGGCCATCTGCTGAGAGCGTGTAGGTGTACAATCCCGAAGCCCAACCGTCGAGGTTCAACTCCATGTTGTGCAAGCCTGCACCCAACGTGCCCATGTCTTTGGACGAGACCAAGCGGCCCATGCCGTCACGAACCTCCAACATCACGTCGCGGCTCTGGCCGAGCTCGAAGCGAATGGTGGTGGTCCCCATGGCAGGGTTGGGGATGTTCTGGTCCAAACGAATGCCTTGCGATGCCTCGAGCAAATCAACGGCCTCGCGCTCGCTTGTGATGAGACGGACGGCAGGTGTGGACGTCTGGCTTGTGAACCACACAAAGCTCCCGTCACCGGCTTGGTTGAAGTTGCCTGTGCTGTTGTCGGTGTCGCTGTTGAGTTCAGCCCAAACCGTCAGTTCCGTAGGAGACTCGTATTCGTTCATGACTGCAGCAAAGTAGAACGCGTCTTCAGCCATTTCAATGGGGTCCTCAAACGAGAGGTACACCTCCACGTCGTCGTTTCCATCGGCGTTGCTCCAATCTTGATCGTAGATCCAGTAATTGGCATCGAATGGGCTTCCTGTCAAACCGACTGCACCGTCGAATTCGTACAGACGGGTTTCAAACTCGAGCTCATCTGGGTTTCCGTCGATGTCCAAACCACATCCCGCGCCAAACTTGATGGCCAAACCATAAGCCATGGTGCCGGGGTTGGGACAGTGGTAGTAGGAACCATAACCTGTAGGATCGAAGTAGCCATCGATGTCCTCGCTTTCGCGGGCCCCCAATTGACCGTCCAATGCGCCTTCGTCGTCGTGGCCGTAGATGTCATCGGTGTACAGGATGTCTTTCACTGCCACATTGTTGTCGGGCGTGGCATCCGCAGAGTCCGCAGTCATGGTGATGCGCAAACCGTACGTGCCAATGGCTTCTGGCTCCCAATCGGTCGCCACGTACAAAGTGTCCTGGGAATTCGCCGGACAAGTTGGCGCATTGGCGAAAGTGTACACGGTGTCCAACACCTGAGTCGTGGTGTTGACGACGTTGCCAGCGGGGTCAAGGACCTCCACCATGACCTCCACACCGTATTGGTCTGCAGTGCCAACATTGCGGTACATCACACCCGCCAGCAATCCACCTTCACCAGGAACAATGGCCTGTTCGATGGGGGTCACTCGGTATTCGAACACGTTGAACACATCACCATTCACAATTTGGGTGATCTCGATGTCGTCGGACACGTCGTTGGAGGAGACCGTCACATCGTCGATGCCCCAGTAGTAGTGGCTGTAACCCGTTCCTTGTTCAGGGGCTTGGCGGTAGGCAAACCGCAATTGCACCGAGTCCTGGTTGGCTGCCACGCAACTCACATCCACCCCCACAGGAAGCGGGTTGGCCGATGCGGAGTTGGCAGACTCAATGAAATTGCCGTGGGCGTCGAATGAGGTCCAAGACGTGACGCCTTCCTCGATGGTGCCCACCTCCAAGAAGATGGGAGAGTAAGGGAAGCAACAGTAGCGGAAGTACGAATCCCAGTTCACAATGATGGAAGCATTCGAGGAGAAATCCATCACGGGGCTGGTCAAGGAGCCTTCCGTGTCAAAAGCAGGGTTGTCTGCAGTGATGGGGCCTCCATGGAAATAGTCGTTGTCAAAAATCATCCAGCCATCGGAGGCTGTGGTGGACTCCAAGGCCCCAATGGTGGTGCTGTATGCCCCTGCCGGGTGGGAGACACCCGTTGCAGTGCCGTCGGCGTAGTAGCCCGTGTTGCCTGGAGCCACCCACACCCAAATGTCGGTTTCCACGTTCTGGTCGACGCTCCAAGCACCGTTTCCGTTGCTCCCATCAAAGCCATTGGAGAAAGTCTCTTGGAACAGAATGGTGCCTCCGCCTCGCTGTGTCATCAAGGCCTCGACCCCTTGATCCAAGGACAATTGGGCTTCGGCACGGTCAATGGCTGTTGGAGATTGTGCGACGTTGGAATCGGTGGGGCGCTGGGCCAATGCAGCTGTCAAACAGCATGTCAGGCCAGTGAAAAGTAGAAGATGTTTCATGTACAGGTGTTTCAGTTGGACGCGGAAAATACAATTGAAGGTCAAAACAACCACAATTTCCATGCGTCAAAGCAAAAAAAAGGGGAAGCGCATGCTTCCCCTTTCTCATTCCTCCATTTGGGAGGAAGGCCCAGACGGTCTTACTTGACCATCAACTTTTGGGTGGTGCGGGCTCCGTTCACCACGAATGTGGCGGTGTAAGATCCGGCGCCGAAGGCGGAAGTCTCTAGGACCATGTTGCCCATGCCTGCAGGCTGGGTACCCAAGTCACGACGCTCCACCAATTTTCCAGTGATGTCCCGCAATTCGAACGTCACCTCGGCAGACTGCTCCAATTGGAAACGGAAGCGGGTCGCATCGGTGGTTGGGTTGGGGAAAGCTGGGAACAGGTCGAAGCCTTCTGTGCCTGTGATTTGCGCTTCGTTGACCGCTGTCACAGCGTCCGCGTCCAAGTTCAAACGCACCATGGGCACCTCGTTGCTGTAGTACCAGTCGTAAGCTTGGCCAGTACCGAATGGTCCATACACAAACGCCGTTTGATCGTAGGTGTACTGAGCCTCGCCAATCTGCACGTTGCCACCTCCATAGTGCTCAAATGCAGCACCGAGGAGCTCACCTGCAGTGGCCTCGTAGGGCTCGTCGAACACGAAAGTGTACCAAATGAGTTCTCCTGTTCCGTCATTGGTGTTGCCTTCCACGAGGTCAATCTCTGGGGAACTGATCAGCTCGCCTCCGTATTGCTCTGTCAAGGCCAAGTCATCGTTGACATCCACCAAAAAACCACGCACGGGAATGTTGGGCTCTGTGCCTTCCATGATGGCGACGTCCACACCATAGATGGTGGCGTCGTTGACCACCTGGTAGAGAGGCATCGCGATGAAGTCCACTGTGCCATCGCCAGGATATGCCGCACTGATCTCACCGTTGTCACGGCCCCACTGGAGGTCCGTCACCTCAAAGGACTGAGAAGCTGTGTTGTTGCCTGGATTTTCATCTTCATCGTCGGCGGTCAAGGTATAGTCAAGTGTTACTGTACCCAGTTCTGTGGCCGTGTAGGCCGCAACCAATGTGTCGTTGGCAGCATAGCCCAAAGTGTCAATCACGTTGGACGTGACCGTCTCACCGTTCACATCCACCGTCATCATGACATTGGTTTGGTCAGCGTAGCCCACATTGTAGACTTTGGCAGCTGCGAACAAAGTGTCCGGCAATTGGCCCAACGCCCATGTGCCATATTCATAGTAGCCCACCTGCTCGTAGTTGGTGTAGCTCGCGTAGTTGTCAATGCGGGTATCGTTCTGCGGCGTCTCATAGACTTCGAGGTCGTCGATTTCCCAAGAGTAGCCCCAGGTTCCGACCCAACGGAAACGAACCCACACAGTCTCTTGGCCACCAGCAGCTTCGGTGATGTCAAACTCCAAAACAGAGGGGTTGTCAGTCTCGTAACCTGTCTCTGAATCGGGGAAGATCTCGTAGCGACACTGCACCATTTCGCCGCCATAGTCCACCATGCCTTCATTGGCCCACTCTGTGGTGTATGCGCTTGTCAACTCTGGCCAAGACGTGCCGTCACGGCTCACTTCGATGAAACACTTCTCGCTGCCATCAGAGGCACCATTGTCCCAGCAGCGGTAGCGCGTTTGGAACGAAATGCTGACGTAAGGGTACTCCGCACAATCGATCGCCTCGGCAGTTTGCACCCAGCTGTTCTCGATCCAGTTCGCGTCGTAGTTGGCATCGGCGCCAAACAAGTCAGAATCGATTATCAAGAATCCATTGTCTGTGGATGTGGAGTTGATGGCACTTGCGGCTGAACCGTCTCCTGAACCGCCCGCCCATTGATTGTATGGGCCCGAGGGACCTTCTGTAGCACACTCAAAAGAGATGTCGATGTCCGTCCAAGGGGCTCCAGCTTCGTTGGAACCGTTGCCAAATGTCCAGTCATCACAATTGCTGGCATCGTTGGTCCAAATGGTTTCGCGCTCCACGTTGGAAGTCACCGCGGTCACTTTCGCACGAGGTGACGTGTCACCTTTGGCCGCTGCAGGCATGTTGTACTGCGCTTGGGCTCCAAGGCTCAAGAGGCCACCGAGGGCCAAAATGTAAAATTGCTTCATGTAGGTAGGTTTTGGAATCATATTCATAGAAGTCAGGGCGAAAATAAGCCCATCTTATTGAAGTCGCCTTTTTTGGACAAAAGGTTGCGAACAGAAGACCGTGAATGTACTTCCTCAAACCTTTGCAAGAAGTTCTTCAAAAGAAGAAAGAGGCGGGCAAGAACAAACGAGGTTCCTGTCCCCGTGCGCGTTGTCAACGCGGGCCACGGAACACCAGAACTTTTTGGCCTTCATGTCGTGCATCGGGTAAACCGCCTTCTCCCTGCTGTACGGATGGGGCCACTCTGTGGCTGTGGCCTCTTCCACGGTGTGGGGGGCCATTTTCAACACATTGTCTTCAGGGTGCACCTCGCCACGCTCCAACATGGCAATTTCTTCCCGGATGCCCAGCATGGCTTCCGCGAAGCGGTCCAACTCCTCTAAGCTCTCGCTTTCTGTTGGCTCAATCATCAGGGTTCCGGGGACCGGCCAAGACACCGTAGGTGCATGGAATCCATAGTCAATCAATCGCTTGGCGATGTCCATGACTTCCACCCCAACGGCCTTGAACGGGCGACAATCCAATATCATCTCATGGGCCACCGTGCCATTTTTGGCCTGGTACAAAACATCATAGGGGCCTTCGAGCCTTGCCTTCAAATAATTGGCGTTGAGGATGGCCATCCTGGTGCTCTCGGTCAAGCCGGACGGTCCGAGCATTTTGATGTAGGCATAAGGGATTTGAGCGATCAACGCACTGCCAAATGGAGCTGCACTGACGGCATCAATGGATTGGTCGTCCCCCACTGGGACAACGTCGTGACCCGGCAAGAACGGCACGAGGTGCTCGGCAACGCCAATGGGGCCAACGCCTGGTCCACCGCCCCCATGTGGGATGGCGAATGTCTTGTGCAAATTCAAGTGACAGACATCCGCGCCGATCATTCCCGGGCTTGTCAACCCCACTTGGGCGTTCATGTTGGCGCCATCCATGTACACTTGACCAC
>JBELJW010000101.1:0-7956 GCA_042089975.1 Flavobacteriales bacterium
GAAGACGTGCTTGGCAGTGCCTTGGCCTTCAGGGTCGCAAACGGCTTCCATCATGGACCTGCAGGCCGCCAGGGTGGTGGCATTGCAGATGCGGTTTTGAAGGACAAAAGGTTGGTAGCTCTTGAGGGTCTCTGACCCCACGCGCAACTCGCGGACCAGCTGTGGCCTCATCATTTTGCCTTTGTTGGCGATGGCGTTGTAGAGAACCAGGGTTTGAAGGGGCGTTTGTGTGAGCTCATAGCCAATGGCCGTCTGGGTGAGGGTGACACCTGTCCAGTCGCTGGCATTGACTTTGGTTTTCACCTTGGGTTGGGCCTCTCCGACGTAACGGATTCCAGTTTTTTCTGTCACCCCCAACTTGGTCAGGCCGTCCACAAATGCCTGTGGGTTGTCGCCAAAGGTTTGTTTCACGGCCAAGGCAGAACCGATGTTGGAGCTGACTTCAAAGGCCTTGGTCAGGTTGATTTCTCCATGGCCTCCGTCTTTGTGGTTGCTGTCCCTCATTCTTCTGCCGCTGAAGAAGATTTCGCCGTCCCCTGTATCCACCGTGTCTGAGGGCAACATTCCCGCCTCCATGCATGCGATCAGGGATGCCAGCTTGAAGGTGGATCCGGGTTCCACAGCGGTCCCGATGGCGTGGTTGAAGTCCTCCCAATATTCCACCTTGTCTTGGCCGACCTCGTGGCGGCTGAGGTTGGCGATGGCGCGAATGTTGCCTGTCGCCACTTCGCAAACAATCACGGTGCCCCAAGCGGCCTCGTGCTTCCTGAGTTGACGTTCCAAGGCATGGCTTGCGACATCCTGCAAGTGCAAATCAAGCGTGGTCAGCACATCCATTCCTTCCACCGGATCGACCAGGTAATCGTCGGTCACAGGCATCCATTGGTTGCCTGCCACTCGGCGCGACAATTGCTGGCCTTCCACGCCGGACAGTTCATCGTTCCACGCGCGCTCCAGGCCCACGCGTTCGTGTTCACGGTCAATGCCTACCGTGCGCGCTGCGAGCTTGCCAAAGGGACGTCGCCTGTTCTCTCGACGTTCAAAGACAAGCCCGCTTTTGTACCTCCCCAATTGAACGAAGGGCAGGTTGCGCAATTCTTGGTAATCCGTGAAGGGAATGTTGCGTGCAATCAGCGCGCCTCGGTGTCCCCGGTTTTGGGCATTGTTGAACCTTCCGCGGAGATAGGGAACCGATTTGTCCGTGGCCGACGCGATCAATTGGCACAACGTATCAATGGAGCTGTCGTACAAGTCCCAACGCATGCCTTCGCATTTGGCATCCCATCGCAAGTCGTACACTGGGACACTTGTGGCCAGGAGGCTCCCGTCTTGGGCGAGGATTTGGCCACGGGCTGGCTCGATGGTGCGCACGCTTGTGGAGAATTGTTCTCCCCGCTTCACCCATTTGTCGCCCTCGATGTTTTGGATGTAGAGGATGCGCCCCACAACGCCAAACCCCACCAAGGCGAGGCCCACAAAAACGAGCCAAATGCGTCCGGAGTGTGCAGCGTGCTTCATGGGTTGGCAGGCAGCAGAATGGGTGGGGAGGTAGGTTGCTCAAGGCCCAGGGCCGAGGTGGACTTGGCAAGGCTGCTTTGCTGCAGCTGCGCTTCGAAATCCGACCGCAATGTTTTTTCCTCTGCGGTCGCCTCTTCCAGCAGATCCAGAGTGCGTTGCTTCTCTCGAAGCACGCGCTCGGTTTGGTACCCCATGCCCAAATACAGGAGGGTGAGCAAGGACAAATAGAGCAGGAAAGGCACTTGCTTCACCAGGGCTTCTCTCGCGAGGATGTCCCCGCTAAGGACTTCCCGGAGCAAGCCACCGATCTGGTTCTCTTTGCGGCGGCGTTTTCTTTTTTCACGCTGCTCTTCTCGGAATTCTTCCGAGGTGCGCAAACGGTTGGGGTTGTTCGATGTTTGACGCTTCGCTTCGCTCTGCTCTTTCGCCTCCTTCTGGGCCACGCGGGCAAGCATCTCTGCCTGGGTCAGGGTACGGTTGCCCTTGCTCGAGGTGGTTTCGGATTTGGTCCGTCGGAAAAGCCCAAGAATGTTCATGGCATCCACTCGGTTCGTTCCGCCACGCGAAGGCGCGCGCTTCTCGCGCGGGGGTTGGCATCCATCTCCTCATCTTGGGCGACAATGGCCTTTCTCACAAGTGGGTGGAAGGGGGCAAGCACCCTTCCTTTCATGTCCTTTTGGACATCGTCTTCAAAATTGCCCGAGCGCATGAAGTGTTTGACCAGTCGGTCTTCCAAGCTGTGGTAGCTCATCACCACCAATCGACCTCCAGGAGCAAGCATGGAAATGGCGTGCGTCAGCAGGTCCTCGAGGGCGCCCAACTCATCGTTGAGATGGATGCGAATGGCTTGGAAGATTTTGGCGTAATGCTTGTTTTCCTTCCCGCGGGGTGCCGTTGGGGAAAGCACCCGGATCAAATCATGGGTGGTGAGAATGGGGCGTTCTTCCCTTGCCGCAACGATGCGGTGGGCCAAGCGATCGGGCCTTGTAAGCTCCCCGTATTTTCGAAGCACTTGGGTGAGATCACGCACCTCCACAGTGGCGAGCCATGCATGGGCAGGCTGTCCGGATTGAACATTCATACGCATGTCCAAGGGGCCGTCGTGCCGAAGCGAGAACCCGCGTTCTGGGGTGTCAAACTGGTGCGAGCTCACGCCGAGATCGGCGAGGATGCCCGTCAGAGGGAGGGCGCCGTGCGCACGCAAGAATTGAGGTGCGAATCGAAAATTCGCAGCCACCAGGGTGAAGCGAGCATCGTCGAGGGCGTTCTTGGCGGCGTCCGGGTCTTGGTCAAAGCCAAACAGCCTCGCCTCGGGCCCGAGACGCTCGAGGATGGCATGGCTGTGCCCTCCACCACCAAACGTCGCATCCATCCATTGTCCCGTTCTTGCCCCGTCGCCGTCGATGTGGAGCGCCTCGAGGGAGGCGTTCAGCATGACGGGAACGTGGTAGGTGGAGGTCATTCTTCAGGGGTGCCGTCGAGGTCTTTGCGTACGTCCTCGGCGAGGTCGCCGAAGTCGAGAGAATCTGCGTCTTGGATGACTTGCTTGTGGTGGGCTTCTTGGTTCCAGATTTCCACTTTTTCGCCTAGGCCAGAGACGATGACCTCCTTCGCGTCTTTGGGGTCAATGCCTGCGTAGGCCAAAAGGGCAGAGGGGAGGTTGATCCTGCCCGAGCTGTCCACCTCCACGTGGGTGGCCCCCTTCATGAATTTCCTCTGGAATAGCTGGTGCTTCTTGTTGTAGCGGCTCAGCCTTGCCATTTCCGCATTCACCTTGTCCCACTCTGGTTTGGGGTACAGCACCAAACAACCTTCGAAAATGTCGCGGTTCACCACGAGTCCATGATGCATCACGCCATCAAGCTGCTTGCGCAGTTTGGCGGGAAACATCAGACGGCCTTTGGCGTCGATGCGACAGGGGTGTTCTCCGAGCAGGTTGAGCATGGGGTAAAATCAGCCACCGTAAAAGTACAGCCAATCTCCCACTTTCTCCCACTCATTGACACTTTCTCTCACTTTGTGGATAAATCTAGGCGATTCATCAGGAAAAAAGACAGTGTTTTCGGGGGGTTTGAGAAGTGGGAGAAAGTGGAGGGATTTCGCTATTCACACGTTGTCCACATATGATGTGAACAACGGAGCGTGGATGCCCACCCGTTTCAGGCCCCCAAACGCGTGGCCTTGGGGCCCACTTTTGCCCAATGGAATCCAACATTGTGGAACGCGGTCAATACCGCTATGTCGAAGAAGGAGAGGGCACACCTCTCGTATTGTTGCACGGTCTCTTTGGTGCCTTGAGCAACTTTGAAGACGTTCGGGCACACTTCAGCCAGCACTTCCGGGTGATCACCCCCATGTTGCCGATCTACGAATTGCCCATGCTGGAGACCAATGCGAAAAACATGGCCAAGCACATCGCTGGCTTCATTGACGAATTGGGGTTGGACAAGGTGCACTTGCTCGGCAACAGCCTCGGAGGGCACGTGGGTTTGATCTACACCCGAGACAACATGGACAAAGTCGCCTCCCTTTCATTGACGGCCAGCAGTGGACTCTATGAAAACGCGTTTGGCTCCAGTTTCCCGCGACGGGAGGACAAGTCCTACATCAAGGAGAAAGTGGCCGTCACCTTCCACGACCCCAAGCACGCCACTCCTGAGTTGGTCGATGAATGCTTCGAGGCAGTGAACGACCGCAACAAGGTGTTGCGCATCTTGAGCATTGCCAAGTCCGCCATTCGGCACAACATGTCCAAGGACTTGCCTGCGATGGACCTTCCCGTCTGTTTGATTTGGGGCAAAAACGACATCATCACACCACCCGAGGTGGCCGAGGATTTCCTGGCGGGTTTCCCCGATGCGGAGTTGTTTTGGATCGATGCATGTGGCCACGCTCCGATGATGGAGCATCCAGAGACCTTCAATCAGATCCTTTCTGATTGGTACGCCTCCCGAGGCATCCGTTGATGGCCTCTTCTGACAACACGCGCTGGGAAATGCGCGAAGCAACCTTTGTCAAGAGCAGTGCATTGCCATCGGAATGTCCCCGTCCCGATCGGCCCGAATACGCCTTCATTGGTCGTTCCAACGTGGGCAAGAGTTCGTTGTTGAACATGCTGACGGGCCGCAACAAGTTGGCCAAAACGTCAGGCACCCCGGGGAAAACCCAACTCATCAACCACTTCGATGTCGACGGGAAATGGTACCTCGTGGATTTGCCTGGCTTTGGATATGCCAAAGTGAGCAAAAAGGACCGGTCCAAATGGATGACGGTGACGCAGCAATACTTGCGAAGCCGCACCAATTTGATGTGTGTGATGATGCTCGTGGATTCGCGGATCCCAGCCCAAAAGGTGGACCTCGAATTCATGGCTTGGATGGGAGAAGCAGGACTTCCCTTTGTCCTGGTATTCACCAAAGTGGACAAGCTGAACAAAACGGAGAGGGAGGCCTTCTTGCCAGCCTATGAGGAGAAGATGTTGGAACAATGGCACAAAATGCCTCCATTGTTTGTGACGAGCGGAAACACAGGGGAGGGGCGTGAAGAAGTCTTGCGCTTCGTGGCGGCGACCAACGTGCTCTACCCCGACTGATCGGGCGTCATTCGTCGATCGCACCCACGCGCTTGGCAAGTTCTTGGGTGAATCCCCGGATCGCCGTGGCATGCTCCTTGTCTGAGGTGGCCTTCTCATAGGTGTCGGCCAAGGTCATCATGGTTTGGACCACAAAGGAGCGCATTTCCTCCACACTCATGTCTTGGGTCCAAAGGTCCATGCGCATGGCGGCGTATTCCTTCGCATTCCACATGGAGAGGGCCATGGCAGATGCCGGTTGTTGGGCAATGCCGCCGTCTTCTGCGGTCCACTCCATGGCGACGGGGACGTGGTTCTCGTCTGTGGTGACGTCGATGGTGATGCGTGATTTGGCCATGGTGCAAAAGTAGGTTCAGGGCCGGTAGGCCCGCAAAAAGGGATTGGGGTCTGTGGGGGTCCACCACGATGCCATATCCAAGGCGGCCTGGTTCCCGCGACGGGCTTGGACCATTTTCCATCCAAGGTACACCCCCAAACGGTCTGGACAGGATTGAGGGAGGCCTTGTGCCCTTGTGAAGGGGCCTTCCTGGAACCACCTCATGACTTCCCGTGGTTGTTTGTTGAACATCACGCTTTGGGGCTGCACTTCGCTCCAAATCGACCGCTCGTTGGCCTCGGCCCAAGTCCATTCCTCCTCCGTCCAATTCATGAGTTGTGCAGGCGAGGCGTATGGGAAGCAAATGGAAGTGAGTTCCATGATTTGCCCCCAAAACAACAACATGTCGACGGTGCGCGGCGAGCTTGGGATGCGGTTCTGGTGCTCGACCAGCAACCATCCACGCAGGGCATCGGTGGCCATCCATGCGCTGCGCATCCTTTGGAGACGGTAGCGCGGAAACCGATGGGAAGGCAATTCTTGGTGGAGCGGATGGTTGGGCTCCATGAACCAATCGAGTCCAATGCCCACCCATTCAGGGGTGGGGTACAATGCGAAATTGAACCCAGAAGGCATCCAGATGACATCGGGAACCTCCGCTTCTGGGAACAAAACGAGATGGCGCTTCAAGGCTCCTTGCAACTGTTCACTTTGTTGCGCCAAGTGGCCTTCCTCTCCTGAAGTGGTGTCAATCGCGGCCATCATGGGCGCCATCTCTTCCAAAAAGCGGAGGGTCATGTCCACGGTGAGGGTGTCGTCTGACGGCCCCAGCTGAAGCACTTCTTCCGACCAAGCTTTCCAAAAACCGGGATGGGCTTCCTGCAGGTGCGAAAGGGTGATGTTGAGTCCCGAATCCAAGGGCATGCTTTCCAAAACCTCCATCCAGTTCACCTCCTGAAAAGAAGTGGGAAGGGTCACCCCCTTGGTTTCGATTGGGGGGGTGGACGGTCCGCATTGCACCCAGCTGCACACCAGCAATACCCACATTGGCAAGTGGAACAAATTGCGGATGGAAAAGGCATGATGCATGCGGGAAGGGGTAGTTTTGGACAAACGACAAAGGACCATGAAGCAAGCAATCACAAAGATGGGCAAGGAACACTTCCTCTCGGTCATGTTCCTTTTGGGCGCCTTCAGCTGCAGTTGGTCTCAAACGCAAGGATTCAAGATGGGGCTTGCGCTGGAGCCCAACATGGCTTGGATGAACTCCAGAGATTACGAACACACCACCGATGGGGTGCGGGGCCACTTTGGGTACCAGTTCATGGCAGACATCATGTTCTCCGAGACCTACGCGATTGGCACTGGGCTGCATGTGTTTCGCACTGGGAGCCAGGTCGAATACTGGGAACAGACCAACCAAGATTCACTCAGCAAGGTGTCACGTGACTTCAACAACCAGTACGTCGAGCTGCCATTGACGTTCAAGATGCGCACCAAGGAAATCGGGTACAGCACCTACTTCGGTCGGTTTGGGGCAGGCTTGGGATTGAACACCCGAAGAGAAGTGGACGAGAGCCGATACGTGGGGTACCAAAGAACCGATGGCTGGCAACCTGTCGACAACCCTTCGATTCCAGCACCGGACCTGGAGGCTGGCGACCACACCAAGTTGTTCAGGGCATCCATGATTGTGGGCCTCGGGGTGGAACGACGCATTGCGGGCAATTCATCGCTGGTGGTCGGGGTGACATACAACAGCGCCTTGTTCAACACCCACAAAAACGTGGAGGTGGTCAAGGTCGATGCGGCCGGTGTCCCAAGGGGGCTCGCGGAAGACAATGTATTGGTCACGGAGATGAAGGGCCAAGACAGCATACTTGCGCTGAGTGTCGGCGTCGTGTTTTGAGCCAAGATGAACCTCTGTTTGGTTGAAATGTTGGAACTTCTCCCGTCATAGATCCCACCATGAAAACGTCCTTCCAAACTGCCCAAGTCGTCCAACATATCCTTGGTTGGCTATCCTCTTACCAGGAAAAGTCGGGCATGGAAGGTTGGGTGGTGGGGGTGTCGGGCGGCATTGATTCTGCGGTGACCTCCACCCTTTGTGCGCTGACGGGGGCTCCGACGCTTTGTGTGGAAATGCCCATCCATCAGGCACAGGATCAAGTGTCACGGGCGTCACAACACATCGAGGCTTTGTGCAAGGCCCATCCCCGGGTGCGTCGTTCCACGGTTTCCCTGACTGAAGTCTACGACCAACTGGCGGCGGCATTGCCTGACGGACCTGACCAGAGTGGGGGATTGGCCATGGCGAATTCACGCGCAAGGTTGCGGATGACGACGCTCTACGCTTTGGCGCAAAGAGAACGTCATTTGGTGGTGGGCACCGGGAACAAAATCGAAGACTTTGGGGTCGGCTTCTACACCAAATACGGCGACGGTGGCGTGGATTTGTCCCCCATTGCGGACTTGACCAAGACAGAAGTATTCTCCCTAGGTGCACATCTTAACGTGCTCCAAGACATCC
>JBELJW010000102.1:0-7860 GCA_042089975.1 Flavobacteriales bacterium
GCTCCTCGAATTCCTCCAAGGCCAATCCCCTTGCACTGAGGCCTTTTTCCAAATGCGCCACCAGCCGTTCGTAAAAGGTCATTTGGCGCACGGCGTCCTTGTCACCGGTTTGGGCGGCTTTCTTGACTTTCTGCATCCGAGATTCCACCGTTTCCAAATCTTTCAGCTGAAGCTCTGTGTCGATCACCTCCTTGTCGCGGATGGGGTCCACACTGCCATCCACATGGACGATGTTGTCGTCTTCAAAACAACGCAAGACGTGAAGAATGGCATCGGTGGTTCGAATGTTGCCCAAGAACTTGTTTCCGAGCCCCTCTCCTTTGCTCGCCCCCTTCACGAGGCCGGCAATGTCCACAATTTCCACTGTGGTGGGGATGACATTTTGGGGCTGCACCAACTCCGCAAGTTTGTTCAGACGCGGGTCGGGCACGGTGATGACGCCAAGGTTGGGCTCAATGGTGCAAAACGGAAAGTTTGCGCTTTGTGCCTTTGCATTGGAAAGACAATTGAAGAGGGTGGATTTGCCGACGTTGGGCAAACCGACAATGCCGCATTGCAAGGCCATGTTGTGCTGCGTTTGAGGTCCAAAAGAAGAGAGAGCCGCAAAGGTAGCAACCTCTCTCCTACTTCCCGACGTTGAGGTGTTTTCCATTGTTTTTGCACAACGCCTCGTTGTGGGGTACGGGTCGGGTAATTTTGCGGCATGAACAAAGGAGAACTATCTGCCATCGCCACCCAGGTGCGTCGCGACATCGTGCGCATGGTCCATGCCGTGCAAAGTGGGCACCCCGGCGGGTCCCTAGGCTGCACTGACTTGCTCGTGCAGCTGTATTTCGACACCATGAACATCGACCCGTCGAAGTTTGACATGGACGGAAAGAATGAGGATTTGTTCTTTCTGTCCAATGGGCATATCAGCCCTGTGTGGTACAGTGTACTCTCGCGACGTGGCTACTTCCCCACAGAGGAGTTGTCCACCTTCCGCAAATTGAACACCCGACTTCAAGGACACCCCGCCACCGAGGAAGGCCTGCCTGGCATCCGCATTGCATCAGGATCTTTGGGCCAAGGGTTGAGTGTGGCCTTGGGTGCAGCCCAAACCAAGAAACTCCTCGGCGAGGACACATGGGTCTACTCCCTGCATGGCGACGGGGAGTTGCAAGAAGGACAAATTTGGGAGGCTGCGATGTACGCGGCACACCACAAGGTGGACAACATCCTTTCGTTTGTCGATTGCAACGGACAGCAAATCGACGGCTCCACGGACGACGTGATGGCCTTGGGCGATCTGGCTGGCAAATGGAAAGCGTTTGGGTGGCATGTGCTGACCTGCAATGGCCACGACTTTGAGGACCTCCAACAGGCCATTGCCTTGGGCCATGCCCGCCGCGGTTCTGGACAGCCCACTGTTGTCTTGATGACCACCGCCATGGGCAAAGGCGTTGATTTCATGGAAGGAACGCACAAATGGCATGGCATCGCACCAAACGATGAACAATTGGCCGACGCACTTCAGCAGCTAGAATCCACGTTGGAGGATTACTGATTCATTCCCCCATGCGCCTTTCTGACACATGTTTCCTCTTCTGCATCCGCCACCAAGGTGGACGCCAAAGGCACCCTGTGTTTCTGGGTGGTGCGCTATGGATCCTTCTGTGCACCTGCTGGAGTCCTGGCGCTAGTGCCCAAGTTTCTGCAGAAGATGTTGTAAAACCCACCCGCATCCTGTTCGTGTTTGACGCTTCCAACAGCATGAATGCCTTTTGGGGCGGTCAACGGAAAATGGCCACAGCGACTGCCTTGCTCAGTGAATCTTTGGAAGCTTTGCACCAGAGTGAAAGTTTGGAGTTGGGTCTTCGGGTCTATGGCCATGGAACCAAGCATGTGACAGGCCAGCAGGATTGCGACGACACCGAATTGATGGTGCCATTTTCCAGCTACAACAACCTCATCATCAAGCAGCAGTTGTCCCGCATTCGGGCACAAGGGACCACGCCAATTGCACGTTCCTTGGAACAGGCTGCGTACGATTTCCCAGACAAGCCAGGACGAAATGTCATTGTCCTCATCACCGACGGGCTGGAAGCTTGCGACGAGGATCCATGTGCTGTAAGTCGCGCTTTGCAAGACAAGGGAATCGTCGTCAAGCCTTTTGTGATTGGCATGGGCATTGAAGACAGATGGGCCGCCAGCCTCCAGTGCATTGGAAACTTTTACGATGCCACCGATCCCGAAGCGTTTGAGCACGTCCTTCAGCTCGTCCTTGAACAGGCTTTGCACAACACCACGGTTCATTTGGAATTGCTCGACGAAACGGGACAACCGTTGGTGACCAATTACCCCTACTCGTTCACCGACACACGGACCGAGGAGCACAGCCCACAATACGTTCACACCATGCCTTGGAGCGGACAAGCGGACACCTTGTATGTGGATCCCATCCCGACGTACAAGGTCACCATCCACAGCCTACCTGTGGCCACCTTGGAGTCGGTCGTCCTTTCGCCGGGCGTTCACAACGTGGTGACTGTCCCCGACATGGCCTCAGGGCATTTGACGCCTCAATTTGCCCGAGGCGTAAGAACCGATTACGGCGAGCTCGGTGTGGCGTGGCATGCATCCGGAGCGTGCGAAGCTTTGTACCAAGGGCGACTTGGGGAAAAGGTCAGACTTCGAACAGGAGCATACGACGTCCATTTTGGCACCACACCCAAGGTGGTCGTGGAACATGTCGAAGTCGGGGCCCTGGACGACCTGACAGTTGAAATCCCTTCGCCAGGGTCCTTGGTGGTCAGCTGCCCCACTAGCGGGTACGCTGTGCTTTTGGACGCGGTCACCCTGGAAACCGTTTTGCAATTTGAAGAGGGAGATGTTTCTGGCAGGTACACCTTGCAGCCAGGGAACTACACCCTACTTTTCCGGGCTCGGAACGCGCGAGGCACCCTCTACAGCATCAAAGAGTCTTTTCAAGTTACTTCTGGCAGCACCACCAACCTCAAACTTCATGGTTGACCATCAACACATCCTCCTCGACCCCTCGGACCTCAAAGACACGCGTTCAGGCTTTGGCCAAGGCTTGCTCGAAGCCGGCAAAGGCAATGACCATGTCGTGGGACTCTGTGCCGACCTCACAGGCTCCTTGAAAATGAATGCCTTCCAAGACGCCTTTCCCGACCGGTTCTTCCAGGTTGGTATTGCCGAGGCCAACATGATGGGGTTGGCGGCCGGCATGACCATCGGTGGCAAGATTCCCTTCACGGGGACCTTTGCCAATTTCTCCACTGGGCGTGTGTACGACCAGATTCGCCAAAGCATCGCATACAGCGAAAAGAACGTCAAGATTTGCGCCTCTCATGCTGGATTGACCCTTGGAGAAGACGGGGCGACCCACCAGATTCTTGAGGACATTGGCATGATGAACATGCTGCCCAACATGACCGTTGTGGTCCCTGCCGATTATGAGCAAACAAGGCAGGCCACCCTGGCCATTGCCCAACACCATGGACCTGTTTACCTCCGCTTTGGAAGGCCCAAAGTTCCCGTATTCATCAAGCCCGACGCACCTTTTGAGTTGGGCAAGATTCAGCGCATCATGCGTGGAACGGATGTCACGCTGGTGGCGTGCGGACACCTGGTGTGGGAATCGGTCATTGCCGCCAGAGCACTGGCCGAGGACGGTATCCAAGCGGAAGTCCTTAACGTTCATACCATCAAACCCTTGGACCATGCAACCTTGGTCGAGTCGGCAGCACGTACGGGCGCTGTGGTGGTGGCAGAGGAGCACCAGCGAAATGGCGGTTTGGGAAGCCTTGTGGCACAGACACTCGCCCAACACCAGCCCACGAAAATGGACTTTGTGGCTGTGGACGACCAATTTGGCGAGTCGGGAAAGCCCGCTCAATTGATGGAGAAGTATGGATTGGACGCCAAAACCATTGTCCAAAAAACAAAAGCGCTCCTGGGAGGATGATGCGCATCAAAAGCGCTGAAGCTTTATCTGCTTACTGCGAAGGACCGTCCAATTCGGCAATGGCGGCGTAAAGTCGGTCCGTCAGGAGTTTGGACCCCTCTGTCAAGGGCAATCGCACCGTTTTCCCGCACCATCCCAAATGGTGCAGGACCACCTTGATGCCGGTTGGATTCCCTTCGTCGAACAACAAGTCAATAAGCTTCGCAAGGCGCGCATGCATTTCTCTGGATTCTTGGGTTTGTCCAAATGACGCTTGCTGGATCATGGAAGCCATTCGTTCAGGCATCGCATTTCCAAGCACAGAGATGACGCCATCTGCGCCCATCGCAACTGTGGGCATCGCCAAGGCATCGTCGCCAGACCACACCATGAAGCCAGGGGGGCGCTGCGCGAGCAACAATGAAATCTGTGCAAGGTCTCCCCCGGCTTCTTTGATCCCACAAATGTTGGGGTGCTGGGACAGTGTCAACGTCGTCGAAGCCTCCATGTTGCTGGCCGTGCGTCCAGGCACGTTGTAAAGGATCACCGGCGACGGGGCAGCATCGGCCACAGCTTGGTAGTGTTGCACCAAGCCCTCTTGTGAAGGCTTGTTGTAGGCAGGACTCGCCACCAAGAAGGCCGCAATTCCCTGTCCTTCCCATGTCGCGATTCTCTCCGCCAACTCCTGCGTGTTGTTGCCGCTGACACCCACCACCACAGGCACACGTCCAGCATTGACCTCCATGACGAACTCCACCACCCGACGCTGTTCCTTGGCATCAAGGGTTGGGGTTTCTCCAGTGGTGCCAAGCACCACCAAGAAATGCGTCCCACCACTCAGAAGTTGTTCCACCAATCCTTGAAGAGAGGGGAAATCAACCTTCCCATCCTTGTGAAATGGCGTCACCAGTGCGACACCAAGCCCACTCATGCCTTTGATCGAAGTTGTCATTGCAAGTCCATTTGATTCAGAAACAAGATGGTTTTCTTCGTGTGTGCCCGCCAATCGTCCATGGGGTCATGAAGAATGACGTCCACTTCCTCGAGGTCTTCCCCCTCTTCTCGGTCGCGTACAACCCGCAGGTCCAAATCCGCATTCCAATCCGGATGATCCACCCCCACTTTCATGGCAGCACAACTTTTTCTGACGATGAACTTCAGAGGCAACACTGGTTCCAGCTCCAAATCAATGAGCAAGTCGAAGGGTGCATCGACAAATGCCTCGAACTCCTTGACGGGCCAGCCATGCCAATTCAAGTCGCTCTTACAGAAATATCCCGAATCCAATTTCTTGACCAGCCAAGTAGGACTCTCCTTCGCATCGGTCTCGACGTAGCTCATCATCCCCACCCGTCGAACCCCGAATTCGTTTTTCAACCTCTTCGCAAGCTCCTTCACCTCTCTGTAGTGTGCATGGTCCCTTTCCAGGTACACCAAACCCACACTTTGGGCACGCCCAAGAGAGCAGCCGCGACGCTCGCGATCCGGCGGAGCCAAACGGCTGAGCCTCCAACGGAATATGCGTTCTTTCCAATTCACAGCCCACTAAATTAGCGTGCATCCTTGCATTTGGGGCCAAGCCACATGGGCCAATCCTCCCCAATGTTTTTCAAGTTTCCCACACCGTTGCGAAAAACTTCTAGAGTTTGGCACAATTCATGGACCCATGTCCGAAATTTCCACCATGCAGCATTCTTTCACCATCTCAAGTGTCGCCCGGTTTTTGGGCATGTTCTTCATTGCGGGACTCCTTTGGGGTTGTTCCAGCCCTGAGGGCACCCAAGTCAAAATGCCATTTTCAGGCAAAAAATACATGTCCGACGCCAGGCACTTTCGCGGGGTGGGCATGGGCCAAAGTGCCAACCTCAACATTGCCAAAAGCAAGGCAGAGTTGGAATCTCGGAAGGTCATGGCCCAACAAGTAAGGACAACGCTCCAGGTCGTTTCCGATGCATACTCGGGTGAACTCAATTCAGGTCAAGCTGCTGAAACCACGGAAAGGTTCCAATCCCTGGCGAGAGAGGTGACCAACACCACCATAGGTGACATTCGTCAAATGGGTCAGGACATACGTCAATTGGAGGACCAAACCTACCGAGTCCACGTAGCAGCTGAGATCAAGAAAAAAGCGATGTTCCGCTTTTTGAAAAACAAAGCCAAAAACGACTCGAAAATCTCTGAGTTGATGCGGGCCGACATGGTCCGGATGTTGGACCGAGAAATCGAAAAGCTGGAGGACGAAGAGTGAACGAAGCGACGTTCTCAGTCAAGATTGAACTTGCTTCCGAATTCGGCTTTGAACTTGTTCATCTTGGGAACAATGACGGCTCGACAATACGGCGCCTCTTGATGGAGGTCGAAATAGGCCTGGTGGTAATCTTCAGCCTCGTAGAAAACATCAAATGCCGTCACCTCTGTGACAATGTCTGATGCGAACGTTGCCTGCGCCCTTTCAATGGCTGCGAGGGCGGACTCTCTTTGGGCTTCATTGTGCCAGTAAATGGCGCTTCTGTACTGGGTCCCCACATCGGCGCCTTGGCGGTTCAATGTCGTAGGATCATGGGTCGCAAAGAACACGTCCAAAAGATCGGCGAGCGAAAGAACAGCGGGGTCGAATGTGACCTGCACGACCTCAGCATGTCCAGTACGTCCAGTACAAACCTCCCGATAAGCTGGGTTCTTGATGTGGCCTCCTGTGTAGCCCGAAACCCCCTCCACCACTCCAGGGATGGATTCATACACCGCCTCAACGCACCAAAAACACCCCGCACCGAGGGTAATGGTTTCAAGTTGAGGTTGGGACACAGAAGAGGACATGGGAAGAGTTTTGAAGAGCAGGGCCATCGCTACAGCGCATGGAAAAAACACCTCACGTATCGTTTGGTTCAATGGGTGCGTTGTCATGAGGTCAGAGCTCTTCCCTTGCCGACAACCTGTAACGCAAAAAACACATCTGCATGCCCACCTCTGGTTGGGATCCTTCCCAAAGCGCTGAAACATCCCCCAACCGGAAGCCCACTTCCCAACCATTCTCCAAACTGATTCGGGTCGATGCCGGGAACCGGAAAACATCATCCGATTGTTTTTGGATGCCCCCTTCAACGATCCATGCATTGGTGATGCGGATGCCCATCGAGATGCCTCCCGACCACCCACCGTTGGAAAGGGCTTCCTTGTTGCGAAGGGTCATGTTTGCAGCCACGACAAGTGGCGGTGCAGGACGCATTCCGGCCCCCAACGAAAGCATAGGTCGGTTGGACACCACGCGGGTGGCCTCCTCACTTTCTTGGAACCATGTGTCTGGGTCAAGCACATCCAAGGCACCACTGAGCCATGAATCAGGATCGATCGCGGCATCTGACGACCCAAATGTGCTAAGGTCAAGATCGATGTCGTTCACACTGTACATCTGACCATTCCAGGTCATTTTGCCAATGTCCACCAACGATGCGGTCAACCACAATCCATCCGCACGTGCCAAAACAATGCCCGCATCCACACCCCAACCATGTCCGGAAGGGCTCAGCACACTTGCCCATGCTGCCGACGGTCCAGTCCCACGCAGCGAATCTGCATTTTGCAGAGATGCAAAGGAAAAGCCATCTGAACGTGCACCAAACGCCACAACATCGTCCCCTTCAGTTCGAACGTCAAAATAAGCGGTGCCCAAGAGCAATCTCCCGCCAACTCCTGTATGGAGGCTCCATCCATTGCCGACATCACCCCATCCTCTGGAGACGCCAATTTCGTGGGTCCGCATGGATTGGAACGACAAAGAAGTGCCTTTGAGCAAATTGGCCAGCGTGGCGTTCGCATCCACAGTGACTCCAGACCACGCCGTCCCCAAAGAAAAATCAAAGTCTTCTACGGCGACGGTTTCGCCACTCTCCACCAATTGAATTTCCGAATAC
>JBELJW010000103.1:0-7833 GCA_042089975.1 Flavobacteriales bacterium
TGGACATTCAGGACACATTTTGCGACAACGCGGGATTGAGTGAAGTCCGTTGGGACGTCCACAATGCCGCAGACCATGGGCATGAAGAGGGAGAAGAAGAGGAAGGCTTGATCCTCCACAGTGGCACCGATTGGGAAGTCATTGAAACCATGTCCATTTCCGGTGAAGAAGCCACATCCACCTTTTACGTGGATGTACCTTTGACTGCACGTGGGGTATGGGATCTCGTGGTTTCGGTGGTCGATGCAGAGGGCAATGCCGGTCCTGATGTGGTGACCCAAATCCACATCGAGAACAGCCACATTCCGGAGTTCACACTGACCATGGTCAATGGCGAAGATCCCAACGGTTGGGAGGCAGAGCCTGTTTGGGCTCCTGGCACGGAGGTCACTGTAGAAGGGTCCATCGGGGACAGCGACGGCGTCCAGACGGCTTCCTTGGAACTCATTCGGGAATCGGACGAGGCTGTGGTTTGGGAGACGGACCTCACGCCCGCTGGCGCCACCAACCATGAGTTTTCAGTCACTTTGACGGTGCCTGCTGACGCGGCGACAGGTGAATACCACTTTGAGATGTTGGCGGCAGACGCCACCGGGGTGGACATGGAGACAGGATTCCACGTGGAAGTGGAGTAAACCGTTCTCCACTTGACAAGAACCCAAGGGGGGCACGAGGCATCGTGTCCCCTTTTTTTTATGAAGTTGAAGATGACGGAAACCGCCAGGCCTCAATTTTGTGGAATGGAAAGCCGTACCCCTTCGATGGGGCAGCCGACGGCATCGGTGACAGGAACCTTCACGGCTTCTCCTGCAAGGCATGAACGAAGGGCCGCATCCAAGTCTCGCTTGCGCGTCTTGGGCCTTCTTTTTCCTGGAGCAAAATATCTGTCGTTGATGCGGCCTCGGTACACGACAGCGTCTGAGGCATCCAAGACAAAGACCTCTGGGGTCCAACGCGCGCCAAGAGCCTCCGCCCAGTTGGCGGTGTCCAAGGCCATGTCCATTTCCAACCCATAGGTTTCCTTGAACACTCGGATTTGACCCTCTGTCGTCGAGGCATTGGGAAAGAGCCCAATGAACTCGATGGGCGCTCCGTCAAAATCGGCTTCGATTTGACGCAGATCAAAGGACATGTTTTGGCAGATGGGACAAAGCGGGGCCAAAAAAAGCAACACGCGCCAGACGACAGGTTCCATTGTGAGTTTTTGAATGAGGTTCAGCAGCCTTCGCCAAACTTGGTCAGAAGCAGCAGCAAGTCGGCGATGGTGACTGCATTGTCGAGGTCCACGTCGGCGGCACAATCTTCGAGGCAGCCAAAGTCGGACAGCATCATGAGGATGTCGTCTACGCTGACCAGACCGTCCATGGTCAAGTCTTCAGGACAAGCCTCAGGCCCGTCGGGCCCAAGGGCGATGGTCTCGTCGCCCTCTTCGTAAAAGACGAAGTCGAAGAAGATGAAAAACATCTCATCCAAGGTCCCTTCGCCATAGGTGACGTTGATGGGAGGGGAGCTGGGATTGAAGGGGTTGTCCTCGGTGTTGTCGTAAGAAGCGATGCTGTGCAAGGTGTAGCCTGCCGGGATTTTGGTCAAGGTGGGGAAGGTGAAGAACCCTTGCCAGTTGAAATCCCATTGTGGAATGGAAATCAACGGGATGGTGTCTTGGTTGGAGGGCGAGGTGGCAAACACCTCCCAGGACTCTCCAATCAAATGGCAATGTGGTGCAATGCTCAAGAGACTCAAATCCGCTGGCACATCCAATGTGCCATGGAAGGTCCGGACTTGGTTGGCTGGCAAGTAGAAAAAACTGTCCAAATCTTGAGGGGTCATGATGGCCGTTTCGACTTCCCGCTCAATGGGCCCTTCGGCATAAAAAACGTTGATCTGGGTCTGGTCAACTTCATCAATGGGGGAAGGACCATAGTGCATTTGAAGCAGGATGTCAGCGCCTGCAGGCACCGTCCTTCCCATTCCGGGAGGGTACTCCAACGCCATGGCCCCGGGCACCCACGCCCCAAAGAAGTTGCTCTCCGCATTGAAGCCAAACCCTCCAAAACTTTCGTATCCCGGGTCGGGGTCGGCAGCATCGAGTTGCATGGCCGTCCCGGTCACGTCGAGGCCCAAGATGGCATGATGGGCGACCTTGTTGTTGCCCGGCCGCACTTCCATGCCCCGGATCGCCAGGTTGTTGTCGCTTTCTGTGGGCAGCACAAACACTTGGTATTGTTCTGTCATGTCGCCGCCATGGAGGTAAGGTTCAGGCATGGCCCAAACCTGATCGGGCACCCCAATTTGGCTTCCCGATGGAAAGTCGGGAACACCTGGGTTGTCGTCGGGATTGCCCTCGGGTTTGCCTTCCAACACCCAGAGGCTCAACACCTCGAGTTCCTCGGCTGAGAGCACCCGTTCGCCCACAAAATGGGCATACTCTTCATCCGGTGTCCACGGCGGCATGTAGCCTGTGGAGGTGACGTATTCGATGAACTCTCCGTAGGGCATGACTTCCTCGAAGGTGGTCAAAGGCATGGGGCCAATTTCACCCACCCTGTGGCATTCTGTGCAGTGCTGGTAAATGATGGGGGCGACGTCCTGATGGAACGTGACGCTTTGCGCGAGCAGACCATGGCCTGCAAAGACCGTTGCGAACAATGGCCCAAAAGAAAAGAAGAGGCGAGGGCGAAATGGCGTCATGTTGCAGTGGTGTAGGTTCTTGGGAATCAATGTACGCGAATTTGTCCATTTGGGTCTGGTATGCTGCAGTGTGGAGTTTTCACACGACCTTTGCGGCCGAATCCCGCCCCCCTTGACATCCTTCGACACCCTCGGCCTTTCGGCCCCTTTGCTTCAAGCCATCCAAGAGTTGGGCTTTGAGACCCCTACGGACATTCAGGCCCAGGCCATCCCGATGCTGCTGGAAGGTGGCCGTGACTTCATAGGTCTGGCCCAGACAGGGACTGGCAAGACGGCGGCTTTTGGCCTGCCGCTACTGGATCATTTGGACGCATCTCAACGCCATGTTCAAGCTTTGGTGCTGGCGCCTACAAGAGAGCTTGGCCAGCAAATCGCGGAGCAGTTGGGGAAGTTTGCCAAGCACAAAAAGGGCCTCAAGACGGTGGCAGTGTATGGTGGTGCCAACATTGTCACCCAAATGCGTGAGCTCAAATCTCCACGCCATGTGGTCATTGCCACACCGGGACGATTGATCGATTTGATCAAGAGAAAGGCCGTGCATTTGGACCAAATCAGCCACTTGATTTTGGACGAAGCGGACGAGATGCTCAACATGGGCTTCAAAGAAGAACTCGACACGATTCTTGAGTACACCCCCGATTCGAAGAACACATGGTTGTTTTCAGCCACAATGCCCAAGGAAATCCGGAGGATGGTGGGGCAATACATGTCGGCTCCTTTGGAGGTGCGTGTGAACCAAACCGCCACGGTCAACAAAAACATTGAACACAAGTTTGCCGTCGTCCGACACGCGGACAAGACGGAGGCCTTGGCCCGCTTCTTGGACCTTGACCCCAATTTGTACGGTGTGGTGTTTTGCCGGACCAGGAGGGACACGCAGTCCTTGGCGGAGGAATTGCTGAAGCGCGGGTACCGCGCAGATGCTCTGCATGGTGAGATGTCACAGGCCCAAAGGGACAGGGTGATGCAACGCTTCAAGGAAAAGCATCTTCAGGTGCTCGTGGCCACCGACGTGGCGGCGCGGGGCATTGACGTCGACAACTTGAGCCATGTCTTTCACCATTCTCTCCCGAGTGAAACGGCCTACTACACCCACCGTTCCGGTCGGACCGCACGTGCAGGGAGGAAGGGCATCTCGCTGGTTTTCATGAGTGGCCGCGAAAGAGGACATATCGACCGCCTTTCACGCACCCTTGACATCTCCTTTGAACAGGCCATGGTGCCAAGTCCTCAGGAAATTGTCCATTCGCGTTTGACCACTTGGGGACAAGGATTGGTGGATTTGAAATCTGAACGTCCCATCCCGGAGGACATTTGGGAGCAAATGGAGTTGTTGTTTGGGGCCCACTCGAAGGAGGATCTCCTGCGTCAAGTGGTCCTTGCAGAGTTGCAGCGTCTCAATGTCGGGGCGAAGAAGGACCTGAATCAACCTTCTCATGGGGGAGGAGATCGGTCGAGCCATCGCAACGACCGTTGGGACAAGGGAAACAGAGGGGAGCGTCCATTCCGAAAGAAAAAGTCCTTTGCCAAGAAGAAGTACCAAGGAGGTGGTGGTGCAGGATCATGGGACAACGACCGTCCCGGGAAACCAGTAGGCGCCGGCAAGGCGAAGCGAAAGCACAAGGCCAAAAAAGGAGCCTTCAAGCCTGGATCTGGGGGGGAGCCTTGGAAAGACACCACCACAGGCCGACCTGGATTTGGGGTCAAGGGAAAGAGGAAGTGATGCCTGTGCCCTTGTTTGGGCAAAAAAGAATGGCTTTTGTTGTGCGTTCCAAAAGTTCTTCTTACATTATGTTTATGTTCATGAACGCGACATGTTGTTGTACCTGCTGTCCAAGCTTACCGGGCAGGGTGCCGTCGTGTTCAATGATTCGTTGATTCCTTTCATTTACAAGACACCCATTGCCCGGCGGACGCCGGGCTTTTTGTGTTTCCACTTTTTTGCAAAAACCCCACCCCATGTTGACTTCCATCTCCACATCCAGCCCCAAGGTTGCTCAGGCACCAGCCGTACACATCGTCCATGAAAATGACATCTGGGTCCAGCCACTGCGCGCGCAGCTTGAGCGTCTTGAGGTTCCTTTCCATGAATGGTTCATCGACGACGTCGTCCTCGATTTGTCCTCTGTCCCGCCCGAGGGGGTGTTTTACAACCGCATGAGCGCTTCGAGCCACACCCGCGATCACCGGCATGCTTGGGAAGCCACCAGGGGAGTGATGACTTGGCTCGAAGCCCACGGCCGTCGGGTCGTCAACAACCGCCTTGCCACGGCCTACGAAGTGAGCAAAGTCGAGCAGATTTTGACTTTGCGTGACCACGGGCTTTCGGTGCCTCGAAGCATGGCGGCAACAGGCAGAAAGGCGCTGCTCTCTGCCGCCCAACACTGGGATGCCCCTTTCATCGTCAAGCCCAACAGAGGCGGGAAGGGAACGGGAGTGACGCTCGTGCGGTCCCCGTCGGAACTTCAAGCCATTGCCGATGATTTCGACCGCTACACCCTCGATGGCACCGTGCTGTTGCAGGAGTACATCCAGCCGGCCGATGGAAGGGTCTTGCGTTTGGAGTTCATCGGCCAAGCGCATTACTACACTGTCAGCATTGATGCTGGTGGCGGATTTGACCTTTGTCCTTCCGATTCCTGTCAGGTGGGGGCGGCCCATTGTCCGGCCGATGGACGTTCGAGGTTCGAGATTTTGACGCACCATGCACCCGATGTCTTGGACCGTTGCAAGTCGTTTTTGAAAGCGACTGGAATGGAAGTTGCAGCCATGGAAGCGGCACCGGCGGAGGACGGTCGCTTGGTCTTTTACGATGTCAACATCAACACCAATTACAATGCCGAGGCGGAGGGAAGGCAGGGCAATGCGCGGCAAGGCATGCGGGCCATTGCAGAGTTTTTGCAGTTGGAGTTGGCCAAAACCATGCCATTGCCATGGTCCCAAAACCGAGCATCATGACCTACACAACCTCCATGCCCAAACTCTCCAAGCCGATGCCACGGGTGGCCGTTGTCGGGGGAGGCATCATGGGTGGCATGACAGCCGCTTCCTTGCGTTTGAAGGGTGCCGATGTGACTTTGTTTGATCCCCATCCCATGGGGACGGGCCCTGGAGCTTCCATCGACACCGGAAGGAGCTTTCGTGTGCACTATGGCCAAGATGAAACGTTGATGGCAATGGCCTTGCAAGCCCGACGGCTTTGGGAGCATTGGTCCCAAGAATGGGGGACGAACCTGCTGCACGGTACCTCCAAGGTTCTCGTGGAGAAGGCAGGCGATGCCTCCGCGAAAGAAAGTTGGAAGGCCATGCGCCGTTTGGGCTTGCCTGCCGACCGTCGAGGCCGTGAAGAACTCGCGCAAGAATGGCCGGGCTTTGTGGCCAACATGGCAACGATTGACCGCCTCGGGGGCGTTTTGGACCCCTCCGACATTTTGGCCCGTTTGTCCCCCTGGCTTCAAAAGCGCGGCGTCCGATTCAAAGGCGCGGCCCTCGATGTATCCTCCCAATGGGTGGCAAGTGCCGAGGGAAAAGAGATGTTCGATGTGGTCGTTTTGACTGCTGGCGCTTGGACCCAGCAATGGCTCAATGTCCCCATGGACGTCACCCGCCAAGAACTTGTCTACTTCGACGCAGGTTCTCTCGGATCGAGGTTGGATGCGTTGCCCGTGTTCAGCAACATGGCTTCTGGGTTCTATGCCATCCCCACGGTGAAGGATGGCAGGATCAAGGTGGCCAACCATCATCCTGGACCGTCAGGCCATCCAGACGGAGACGACCGGCAAGTGGCTCCAGAATTTGAAGCCAGGGCACGTCAGTTTTTGAACCTTCACTTGCCGGAGCTTTCTGAGGCGCGCGTGATGCGGCGCTACGTATGCTTCTACAGCGGAACTGCGGACCGTGACTTCATTCTGGACCAAATGGACGATGGCATGGTCTTGGGCTGTGGCTTCAGTGGACATGGTTTCAAGTTCGCGCCATTGATTGGTGAGACGCTGGCCAACATGGCCTTGGGTCGTCCTTCAGACATCCCGCTCGATCGGTTTTCTGCCCACCGTCCGTCTCTGCGCGGGGAATTGTCGAAGTTGGCAGTCTGACCCTCCGTGATGTACTTTGGACCCATGCTGTCCAAAAAGGCCCAATATGCATTCCGCGCTTTGACCGCTTTGGTCGAGGAGGACATGCCCCGATTGCAGTCCTTGGAGGGGCAGTCGCCGCACGATCCTGGAGTGCCGGTTCCATTGAATCTGTTGGTCCAAAAGCATCCGATGAGTGTGAAATTCTTGGAAACCATTTTCCTCGAACTCAGGAAGGCAGGCATTTTGGGGTCGAAGAAGGGCAAGGGAGGAGGCTACTATTTGATGAGGCATCCAGAGGACGTTCCTTTGGCCCAAGTCATGCGGGTGCTGGATGGCCCCATTGCACAGCTGCCTTGCGTGAGCCTCAATTTTTATGAGAAGTGTGAAGGTTGCAATGAGCAGCAGTGTGGCTTGCACCGCATCATGTCAGACGTTCGAGATGCCCAACTGGGGGTTTTGGAAAACAGAAGCCTCTGGGATTTGGCCCGGGCGGGGAGATAAGGCGCTCCGACTTAATCCCATTGAATTTGTAGGATTCAAAAGAGTGGTGTATTTTTGCGCGATGTCAAATGCATTGCCTTTGGTGGGAAATGATCCTGTGATGGGCCTGTCGAATTTGTGCGAACAATTTCCCGGGCAAGTGGTGTTCACCACCTCATTGGGGTTGGAGGATCAGGCTTTGACAGATTTGATTGCGCGGCATCAACTGCCTGTGCGTTTGGTCACTTTGGACACGGGTCGTTTGTTCTACGAAACCTACGACTTGATCGACCGCACAAGGTCCATGTACCCCGACATCGATTTTGACACCTTTGTCCCTGACCCTCAGTCGCTGGAGGCATTTGTCAACGAACAAGGAATGGCGTCCATTTTCAAAACGGTGGAGGCGCGCAAAACTTGCTGCCGCATCCGCAAGATTGATCCTCTCAAGAGGGCATTGGATGGTGCCCAAGTGTGGGTCACAGGTCTGCGTTCCGCCCAGAGCGAGAACCGGGCGGGTACGGCCAAAATTGAAAGGGACGGCATGACAGGTGTCCTCAAATACAACCCCTTGCTCGATTGGACCGAC
>JBELJW010000104.1:0-7782 GCA_042089975.1 Flavobacteriales bacterium
TAGTGTGCGTCGCATCTTGACCATGAAAGAACGGTTGGGACTGTTGGAGGAAAATGGATCAGCCTTGCCGGAGTTGTTGACGGAAAAAGAGCGCAAGGACCTCGAAGGTCCTGCGGAGCAGGCAGCGCTGGAATGCATCACAGTTTTGAAAAATGGCCAAGAACAGGCGAGTGGGCTGACCCAAGCCGTTTTGCCATTGGACTTGAAGAAATCCATTTTTGTCTCAGGACCAACGGCCCATTCTCTCAATGCATTGAATGGTGGATGGTCAGGGACCTGGCAGGGAAGAGACGAAGCCTACAACACCCCCGGTCGTTTGACCGCGTTGGAGGCCTTGCGCGAGGAATGGGGAGCAGAGCGTGTAGCGTTTGAAGGATTGTCCAGCATGGATTTCTCCGCCAAAGACATCGCTCGGGTGGTGCGCGAATTGAAGCGAAGCCAGCCTCAAGCCGCTGTGTTGTGTCTGGGCGAAATGCCGTACACGGAGGTTGTGGGCAACATCGGTGACTTGAGACTGCCCAACAATCAACTTGATTTGGTGCGCGCAGTGGCCGCCACTGGGATCCCTGTGGTCGTTGTGTTTGTGGAGGGTCGACCAAGGACGTTCTCCCAGGTGGAGCCTTTGTTGGATGCTGCCGTGATGGCCTACTTGCCCGGAGACTTTGGAGGTCCGGCCATTGCCCAGGTGTTGAGCGGGTCGCACAACCCCTCCGGCAAGTTGCCTTTCACATGGCCCCGCGACGCATCGAGTCACGTGACCTATGACAGAAAGCATACGGAAAATGTGCATTCTGATTTCAGCATGAACGCCTTCCAGCCCCAGTATGTCTTTGGCCATGGATTGTCCTACAGCACTGTCGAAACGTCGGGCATTGAAGTCATTGGCGGCGGGGAGATCCACGTCGGCGACGACATTGAATTGGAAGTGACCTTGGTCAACACTGGCAATCGCCCCTCTCATGAGGTGGTCATGGTCTTTGCGCAAGACCGCGTGGCTTCCATCACCCCAAGCGTGGACAAACTCAAGGCCTACAAAAGGGTCCTTGTGGATGCCGGTGCAACCGAAAAGGTGCGCCTGAGCGTCTCGACGTCGGAACTCGGCTTCATCGGACATGACCTAAGTTATGTCATCGAACCCGGCGTTTTTGGATTGCGTGTGCAAGACCAAGTCGTCGACATTGAATTGAACAAATAACACCTCGATTTCATGAAAAACCTCTTTTCCCTCGCCCTCGCCTTCGGCTGTGCCTTTGGTGCCTTGGCCCAAACCACCTTCAATGTGGATGTGTCTTGCATCGACTCTGGGTTTGACAACCTGTTTGTCACTGGCCCGTGGTGTGGCTGGTGCGCCAACGACACGTACAACACCATGACGGACCCCGACGGGGATGGGGTGTACAGTGTGACAGTGGAAGAATTGACCGGCACGGTGGAATACAAGTACGCCATCAACGGTTTTGAGGAACAAGAGAATTTGGTCAACGACATGGTGGACGGTGCCAATTGCGCACCGATCACGGATTTCAATGGCTATGCCAACCGCACCACTGAAGCGGGCAGCACCACGAACGATTATTATGGGACGTGCGATGGGACGTGCAACGATGTGCCACCCACCAATGTCAAATTTCAGGTGGACATGACCGAGTACGAAGGGCCCTTTGGTTCTGTGACGTTGAATGGTGAATTCAATGGGTGGTGTGGCAATTGCGCGCCCATGACCGATGACGATGGAGACGGGGTGTACGAATTGACCATTCCATTGACAGGCGACACCTTGGAATACAAATTTGCCATCGGCGCTTGGGAGGATCAGGAAGACCTCGAGGCGGAATCTAGCTGTGCGCTCACCACCTACGACGACGGCGCGCCCAACGGCTGCTGTTACGTCAACCGTTTTGTGGTGTTGTCAGGTGACGACATGGTCCAAGATGTGGTGTGCTGGAACAGCTGCCAGGAATGCAATGCAGCGCCTGTTTTGGGCTGCACCGACACTGAAGCCTGCAATTACGATGCGGGTGCCACGGAAGACGATGGAAGTTGCATTTTTGGAGACGGTCCGGTTGTGGAGTTGACTGTGGAAGATGCCTTGTGCTTTGGTGGAGAAGGCATGCTTTCTTTGGATTCAGCGACCATGCTCCTTCTGGACGACGGGTTGATCACCGTCGAGGTGCTCGGCGCAGGAGAAACCTTGCCTGCAGGAGACTACATCTTTATGGCGACGGACAATCTCGGTTGCTCCAGCGAGACGAACTTCACCGTGGGCGAACCTGACGAGCTTGTGATTGAGGTGATCATTGTGGCTTTCGACTCTGGTGCGGGTGACGGCCAAGCGGAAGCCACTGTCATTGGTGGAACCCCTGACTACAACGTGGTTTGGACCAACCTTGGCGGTGTGGAAGTCAATCCCGATTCCCTTGGTGTCGGGCTCTACACCGCATTTGTGACGGACGCCAATGGCTGCACGGCACAGGCCGATGTGACCATGACCGTGGACGGCATGGAGGAGGTGTTGGGCCTTGAGGCTTCCCTCTTCCCGGTGCCTGTGAAGGATGAATTGACGCTTCGCCTAGGCGCACCTTTGCGTTCGGCGGCGTTTGTGACTTTGTTCGACGCCCAGGGGCGCCAATGGAGCACGGAGGCCATGTCCCCAAGCCAATCGAACATCACTTTGAATACATCAGGCCTCGCCGCAGGACTGTACACCATCCAATTGACAACCGAAGGAGCACGTGCTTCTTGGAACTTTGTAAAATGATGCGACAATTCATCGGTTGGGCCAGTATGTTGCTGCTCTTGGGGGCCAGCACCCATGCTTGGTCACAAAACACCATCTCGGCCTCGGGTACGGTCTTGGAAGGCGACATGCCATTGCCAGGCGTCTCGGTCACTGTAAAGGGGTCTTATGCAGGAACCGCGACAGACTTGGACGGGAAATTTTCTTTGACCCTCGAGTCAGGCCAAACCCTCGTGTTTTCTTACATCGGGTACTTGCGAAAGGAATTGAAGGTGGACAACACCGTCACAGACCTCAAGGTGCTTTTGGACCCGGATGTGGCGGGCCTTGAAGAAGCTGTGGTCATCGGTTACGGCAATCAACAGCGCAGCAAGATTTCTGGTGCGGTCACGACAGTGGACATCAAGGCGGCCACGTCGGTGCCCGTTTTGCGCACCGAGCAGGCCTTGCAGGGTCGAGCCGCTGGCGTCCAGGTGACCCAGAATTCGGGCCAACCGGGCAGCGCACAGACCATCCGTATCCGGGGTTTGGGCTCCATCAACAACTCCGACCCTTTGTTCATTGTCGATGGCATTCCTTCAGGAGGAATCGATTACCTTAACCCTGGTGACATTGAAAGCATCAGCATTTTGAAAGATGCTGCCTCTACTGCGATTTACGGTGCGAGAGGGTCGAATGGTGTGGTGCTGATCACCACAAAGAAGGGGTCTCGCAACAGCAAAGCGTCTCTCACCTACGACAGCTATGTGGGCACCCAGGAGCCATGGAAATTCATGTCCCTCCTCAACGCAGAGGAGTACGCGGTGTTGATGAACGAGAGCCGCGCAGCCGCTGGGTTGCCTGCACTTTCTGGTTTGAGGGACCCTGCCTCTTTGGGGGAGGGAACAGACTGGCAGAAGGAATTGTTCCAACGCGCCCCCATGACCAACCACAGTGTGCTTTACACGAATGGAACCGCCACGTCGAGCACGGCGATGGGGGTGAGTCATTTTGGCCAAGACGGCATCATTGGTGGGGAAAAAGGGCGTTTTGAAAGAACCACATTCCGCGTGAATTCGGAACAACAAGCGGGAGATCGTATTCGTGTGGGCCAGAACGTGAACTTCACCCACATCGAGAGGAACGCATTGGCCGAGAACAATGAATTTGTCACGCCCGTGGTTCGGGCCTTGAACATCGATCCAGTGACTCCCGTCACCAACGACGATGGCACCTTCGCCTACACGAACTACATCGACAGCGACATTGTGAACCCTTTGAACCAGGTGGCACAGACCTTCGACACATGGACCACCAACCGCTTCGTGGGGAATGTCTGGGGCGAGGTGGATGTGTTGCCCAATTTCACGTTCCGGTCCTCAGTGAATGTTGATCTCAGTTTGGGTTCCCAAACGATTTTCAGGCCTGCATACGATTTGGCTTTGTTCCCGGGGGACCCCAACCGACCTGCCACGGAATTCAACGAGGTCAATTCCTTGGTCCGGGCAGAGAACAAGTGGTCCTCCTGGCAATGGGAGAACACGCTGACCTACAACAAGGAGTTCAAGAACGAAGACAAGCTGCAAATCATCGCAGGGTATTCTGCCCTCGAGCAATTGTACACAAGCGTCAGCGCATCTCGCGACAGCTTGGTGTCCAACGACCCAGAATTCGCTTACTTGAGCAACAGCCTCAATGTGGGCCCACAGGTGCCCCGTGCCAGCGATGGCATCACGGAAACCGCATGGGTCGGTCAGTTTGTGAGGACCACCTATGACATTGGAAACGAGTGGTCCGTGATGGGCACCTTGCGTTACGACGGGTCATCTCGCTTTGGTTTGAACAACCGGTTTGGTTTGTTCCCCTCCCTCTCTGTGGCGTGGAACCTTACGGAACGCCCATGGTTTGATGAAAAGGACTGGATTGATTTTGTCAAGGTGCGTGGAAGTTGGGGAAGGAATGGCAATGCTGAGATTGGGGACTATGCTTACAATCCACTCATTGTCAATGGGATCAATTACACGTTTGGCCCCGATCAAGCCCAAACCATTGGCTCCGGCCCCGTGGCCATTGCCAACCCTGACTTGAAATGGGAAACCGGCGAGCAAGTCAATGTCGGATTGGATGCGGACTTCTTGGAAGGCCGTTGGAATGTCATCTTTGACTTGTACGAAAAGAACACCATCGACATGTTGGCGTATGTCCCCAATCCCGGAACTGCGGGCTTGGAGCCTGGACCCTCGAATGTTGCTTCCGCGCGGAACCGGGGGGCCGAATTGGCCATTGGGTACCAAGGCGGTGAGGGAGATTTCACGTACAATTTCAATGGAAACATTTCAGCCTACCAAAACCAAGTCACAGATTTGGGAGCACCCGTGGACAGTTTGAACCAGCCCATTTTCACCGGCAATGTGTTTGGCGCAGGTGATTTTGTGGCGGTGACGGACATTGGTCTTCCCATCGCCTCCTTTTATGGATTTGAAACAGATGGGATTTTCCAAACGGATGCCGCCGCTGCCGCCTCTGCACAAGCCAATGCTGTGGCAGGAGATGTCATTTTTGTCGACCAAAATGACGACAATGTCATCGACAACGAAGACAAAGTTGTCATTGGAAATCCACACCCAGACTTCACCTACGGATTCACCGCGGGAGCCAACTGGAAGAATTTTGACGTCAATTTGTTCCTTCAAGGAAGCCATGGCAACGACTTGTACCGCGGAATGTTCCGTTATGATTTGAATACCACCAACCTTTCCACCGATGCTCTGGCGCGCTGGACAGGTGAGGGGACTTCCAATGAAATGCCACGTCTGACACATTCAGATTTGAATCAAAACAACCGTGTGTCCGATCTTTTTGTCGAAGATGGGTCGTACCTACGGGTCAAGTCTCTGATGGTGGGGTACACCTTGCCGCGCTCACTCATGGACCGTGTGGGCATTTCCAAGTTCCGCATTTACGCCAGTGCCAACAATCTCTTTACGTTCACCCAATACTCAGGCCTGGACCCTGAAATCGGCACGCGGGGAACTTTGGAAATTGGCATCGACCGAGGATTCTATCCCTCTCCTCGCATTTACAACCTTGGCATCAACGTGACATTCTAATGATTATCATGAATCAAACGACGACTTGGATGGCCTGCATGACAGGCGCCATTCTTTTGGCAGCAGCCACGGGCTGTTCTCGGGATTTTTTGGACCGCGACCCCTACATCGGAAGCTCGGCGGGCAACTTCTACCAAACCCCTGAAGATGCAGAGGCGGCCACCATCGCTTGCTATGCACCACTTCAGGTGGAGATTTCAGTGCCTGGCTCCCACTTCCGCTGGTTCTTCGGTGACATCGTCAGCGACGACAGCGACAAAGGCGGGTCAGGCGACACGGATGCACCCGACTTGCTTGAATTCGAAAACTTTTTGGGCGACCCATCCAGTGGCATCGTGCTGGGGGAGTGGCAAGCGGCGTACAAAGGCATCACCTACTGCAACATTGCGTTGGAAAACGTTCCAGGCATTGCCATGGACGAGCTTCAAAAAGCGGCCTACTTGGGGGAGGCCAAATTTTTGCGGGCATACTGGTACTTCAACCTCGTCACGACCTTTGGTGAAGTTCCATTGGTGACGAAGACCTTGGCACCGAGCGAGTATGCTCAATCCAAGGCACCCGTGGCTGACATTTGGGCCCAGATCGAGGCTGATTTGACGGACGCCGCTGACGACCTGCCCTTCAAAAGCGGATACAACCTCAACGAAAGAGGCCGCGCCACGCGCGGAGCGGCAAACGCCTTGCTCGCCAAGGCATATCTCTACCAAAAGAAGTGGGCACAATGCCGTGCAGCATGCGAGGACGTGATTGGTTCCAATGAGTACCAGCTTGCTGCGGATTACGGGAGCATCTTCACGTTGGGGGGCGAAAATGGTCCCGGCAGCATTTGGGAAATCCAATACGCCAACGATTCTGGCGGCAACTGGGGCGCACAATTTTGGAGTGAAGGATCCTACACCAACGTTTTCACCCGCGCTCGTGGGCCCTTCCAGGGCTACGGATTCAACCTGCCTACCCAAGATTTTGTCGATGAGTTTGAGACATGGGAAGAGGAACAAGGGCCTGGAAACATCGTGACCAAGGTCGATCCTAGACTTGGTTATACCGTCTACCAATTGGGTCAAGTGGCCTCGGATTGGGGAGAATTGACGGAAGAGGCCATTGGGGCCCCTCATCCCTACTACGCTCGCAAGTATTTCAACCCTTCAGCGGAGCAGGCACCCTTTGGCGACCCCAATCCCAATGGCGCCTCCAATGACCGTGTCATTCGCCTTGCGGATGTGTATTTGATGCATGCGGAAGCATGCAACGAATTGGGCGATGCCGGAACGGCTATGTTTTCCTTGCAGGAAGTCCGGGACCGCGCAGGCGTGCCCGAGTTGAATGCCAACCTGTCCGGTGTGATTTTGCGAGATGCCATCTGGCATGAGCGTCGTGTGGAGCTTGGCTTGGAAGGGCATCGCTTTTTTGATGTTGTCCGGCAGGGGCGAGGAGCTGAGCTGTTTGGAGAGCAAGGATTTGTGGAAGGGGTGCATGAAATCTTCCCCATCCCAACGGCGGAAATCACATTGTCAAACGGAGCATTGACACAAAATCCCGGGTACTGATGAACACTCAAAGAATGCATTGGATGGGCTGGTTGGCCCTTTTGGTTTGGATGGGGTGCGAACCTTTTGAGGAAGATGGCATGGACCTTCCTTCACCACCTGTGGTGAATGCGGATTGGTACTTTTTGCCTGATACGGTCGACGGTGTGATTGGCATCGATTCCAATACGGTGGTGTTTGAGGCAGAGACCATGGACGAAGTGTTCATGCATTTTTGGGACTTTGGCAATGGCAAAACAAGTGACATGCCTGTCGACACCATGATTTACTATGCCGAAGGCACCTATGGGATCTCATACCAAGGACATGGCGCAGGAGGCATGCACTCCATGCAAGATTCGATTCGGATTGAGCGGACGTTGGAGTTGCCCTGTGAGGGAGTGCTGGCATCCTTGACAGGCTGCGACAA
>JBELJW010000105.1:0-7759 GCA_042089975.1 Flavobacteriales bacterium
CGCGGTTGGGGCAAGTTGGTCTTGAAAACGGGTGGGGTAAGTTGGTACCGACAAAGTCGGTTGACAGTGTGGGGCAACCGCTCGTTCAACCGGATGAGCTTGTTCGACCGTCGACCCCAGCATGCAGTCCACGATGCGCCCATGGACCACTACACCCAATACGTGGAGAATGGGCTGATGGACATGGGCGTGCGGTACGGGAGCCGCGCCTTTCAGGGGGTGTTCTTGTCCGCCACCCAACTGCCTGGGGATGTCAAGGTCAAAGGGGTGATTGGAAAGAGCAACTTCAATCGGTCCTTTTCAGAATACAGGGACAATTTCACAGGGACCTTCCGAGTGTCCAAAGAGATGTCTCCGAAGCATCGCTTGGCGGTCAATGCGCTGAGATCCTCTGCAGACATTGACTCGACAGGCAGTGAGACGCGTCGCTATTTCGTGCACACGGCAGAGTGGAAGCACGATCGCGAGAACGTGGTGATCTTGGCAGAAGGTGGTTTGGGGCGTTATGCAGAGGGGGAACGTTCGATGGGGTTTGGGGAAGCCGTTTTCCTCGATGTCCGACCCAAGGTCCAAAGCCGCTTCCCCTTGGGAGTGAGGGTTTACAGGATTTCACCTCAATTCGTCAATGTCACCGGCAATTTCTTGAACACATCTGTGCTGGAAGTCTTCCCCAATGTGCAGGGCATCGGAGCCACTGTGCGTTCTCCATTCCAAAGTCCCATGATGGGTTTGGGCAGTCCAGTGAACAACCGCCAGGGCTTGGAGGTCAATGCGCATGGTCGATGGGCGGGTTGGGATGTGAATGGTGGGGTTGGGGTTTCCTCTGAATTGGAGGCGACAGAAGGTGGGTTGTCGTACTACCACCACGTGAATGGCGAGACCATTTCACGCCTGTATTTGTTTGGCCAAGGATGGGGTCCCTACAACACCATCAGCAGTGTGTACCGACGTTCTTTTGAAGAGGTGGCCCTGACCGACACCACGCAGCTGGCAAGCACGGGCATGAATTTGAAGAAGCGGTTCAATACGCTGGAGCTTCAAGCCAAAAAACAGGGCCAAGTGCTGGAAAAGAAGTTTGTGTTTTTGGCCTTGCACCGGGTGAACACCGCCCAAAGGGAGTGGCTGGGCCTCGGCCAAGGCTGGTCGCAAAACTTCCTCACCCAAACAAGCACCCAATTCGACTGGATGGTGGAAGTGGGCCCCAAAACAGTGCTGCTTGCCCATGCCGCCTTGGAACGGATCTTGGGGAACCACGAGACAGACATGGGGGATGCGCCCGAGGGCTCCTCCACCAGTGTCCTCAGGAGCGTGCTGGGACTGGAGCGAACGGAGGACGTGAACGAGGCGCGGAACCAAAGGAGCAGTCGGATGGGGGTTGGGTTGGATGTGACTCTGGCCCCTCAGATGCATCTTTACTTGAGGCACCAGTGGTACCGTTTTGTCGACCCCAATTTTTTGGACAACAAACTGCGTGGGACAGAAACCATGCTTGAACTCAAAATGTCATTTTGAACGCAATGAAGCACCTTTCATGGATGTGTTTGTTCTGTGGCTTGTCCTTCTTAGGATGGTCCCAAAAGGACAGCCAAGACGGCAAAATCTGGCTTGATGGGTTCGCACGAACCTTTTTTTCGCGGGATGCATTGCCTCCCAACAGCGAGGACACCCTGTCCAGTCGGAGCAGCGCCCAAGGCTACAATCTTCTCGACTTGAACACGCACGTCAACCCCAATGAAGAAGTGGAGGTGTTTGCACAGGTCCGGATCCGCAATGAATTTGGCGGATTTTTTGGCCAGGGCACTTCCGTGGAGGTGCGTCAACTGCGCGCCAGCGGGGTGCTCCGCGACCGGGTTCGGTTTGGCGTCGGGGACTTGTTCTTGCGACAGTCCACCTTCACCTTGAGTGCACCCGACCACGAAGGGACAGACCCATGGGGCAAGGCCTTCCGAAACTACACCGACATCGTCGATTACGAAAACTTCTTTGTGGACGACCGCTGGCGCATGCAGGGCTTGCAGGCCGGCACCACCTTTCGTTTCGACCGTGGGTTGAGAACCTTGGGATGCGACGGGTTTGTCACAAGACCACGGGGCTCAGAAGCCCTGTCTGAAACGTCTTACGCCCCCGATCAGATTTTCACTGGGGTGAGTTTGGTGGCGCAAATCACGAAGGAGTGGAGCTTGCAGGCCCACCATTCCAATTTCTTCGAAGCGCCTTTGACGGGAACGCAAACAACCACCATTGGCAACCCTGTATGGCATGTGAAGGCCATACGGAATCTCACAACGGAAGCGGGTCATTGGCAATGGACCGGAGATGTTGGCTGGTCACAGCGGATTTGGAGCCACCACGACCCTGAAGTCCTTGATTTGGACTCCGTGGCCTCTTCGTCAGAAGGTTTGTTTTGGACGGCTGCCGCGGCATGGACCGCGCCTGATTCTTCATGGCGTGTGGAAGGAGGTTGGCGTCATGTGGAACCTGATTTCAGAAGCGCTGGTGCCCAAACCAAGCGCATGTCTTACGGCTCCGACCAAATGGCCCAGGTGTACCCGATGTTGGGCAATGGACAGTTCCTTCGGCCCTTTGGCATGTTTGATGTATTGAGCGACCCCACACGTGGCAACCAACTTCTGCAAGGCACTTTGATGCCGTTCCACCCGGTGTACGGCAACGTCATGCCCTATGGCGCGGCCACCCCCAACCGACAAGGGGGATGGATGTCCGCCCAAACCCTGTCATCTGCACGGCCCACGCAATGGAAGTTGGAAGGAGGCTTGTACACTGAGATTGTGGGCCAAGGCACCGTGGAAAAGCGAAAGTTTGGTACGTTGGGCATGGGGGCGAGTGGGGACCTTGGCGATTGGCTTGGGTCAGGTCGCTCATGGACATGGAGTGTCTACGAACGCTTGGAACATACCCGACGAGGGGGCAACGACATTGAGAGCATTCAGCTGACTTCTTCCCATTTGACGATGTCTTCAGCGTTTTCTTTGGCCGACGATTTGTTCTTGCAGGCCTCTGTCAAACACGTGATGGGTGAGGGGCAGGAGTACCTGAATGTGCGCGACGAGTTGGGGGCCTTGGTCAATTACGAACGTGTCGAGTACGACGTGAAGGACTGGATGGCCATGGGAGGTTTGACGTATCAATTTTCTGACCACGTGTACACCTCTGTTCAATGGGGTTCGTGGGGGGTGTTCAATCAAGCCATGGAGGCCAATGGGGTCAACGCCCGGCAATTCATGGTGGTCTTATCTGCAGAGCTATGAAAATGAAATGGATGATGGGCAGCGGGATCTTGCTGCTTTTGCTCGCCAATGCGTGCACCAAAGAAGAGATGGAGGGACCTTCCCTCACGACGCTTTACGGGGTGTTCGATGTGCTGGAGCCTCTCTCTCTGTCGAACCATTCGCCTGACTTTTCACAAGGGGACCTTGTGAAATTCTCTTGTCAATTCAGCAAGCCCATCGAGTGGGATTTGGCCATCCGAGGTCTGGAATCAGGGAGTGTTAAGAACCTCTCTGGATTCTCATCGGAGCTCGACTCCACACAGGTGCGTTGGAGTGGCAACACAAACGCGGTGCCATTCTTTGGGCTGGAGCCTTGCGAGGTGACATTGACATTTGCAAACGAACCCGACATTTTGCGTGACACCTTGGAAGTGGTGGGGCTGAAGGTGTACGAGGGGGTGGAAATCGCCGATTTTGAAAATGGCTTGCCAGATGGCACGGTCGTCTGGCATCAGGATGGAGGCAACATGACTTTTGAGGTGGCTGCCGAAGCGCCGCTCCACGGCGACATGTGTTTTCAAATGGGGGGACGGGTGAATTGGGACACGTATTTGGGCACCATCGACATCCCTTTGGATTTGTCATCGGTGGCAGTGTCTGCGGACAATTGGTATGTGAACGTGGGGATTTTTGGGGCGGCTCAAGAAGACTTGGCCGTGGACCAGCGAGTCAACATCTTGTTGACAGAGTCCTCTGAGCCGTTCAACGACAATCTGACGAACAATGCTTCGGATGTGTTTGCAGATGGGATGGAGGTGTACAAATATGAAATCCGCCCCATCGACTGGTCGGGCTGGAGGTATTTTGGCATCCGCTACTCGGACTTTGAGGTCAAGAGCCAAGGCGGGGACAACCAAAGGACGCCCGCCAACATCACCGCCATCCGACTTACCTCGAATGCCTGCAACTTCAACTCTGGGAATTGCCCCGAGAATGGGGAACGGGACGTTCGCACAGATTTGGATTACCTCATGTTCACAGAACAGCAACCCTTGTTGGACCAGGAATGAAACACTTTTCACCATGCGGAGTGGGGTTTTGGGGGCTTGCGATGCTTGCCCTTTGCTCGTGCGAATCCATGGTGGAGACTTCGTTGTACCAGGTGGATTCGTCCATGGACAGGGAGCATCCCGTGGCATATTTCCCTCACACGGACATCTACATGGATGCCGAGAATTCGAGGTTGTTTGGGGCAAAAACGCATCCTTGCAAAGTGGTGCGCACAGAAAGTGAAGGCAGCTATGAAGGGGAGGATCATTTGAGCATTCAATGGGACCAAACGGCGGATTGCAAATACCTTGGCGTGGGATTTCCCTGGGCAGACTTCAAAGGCAAAGACCTCACGGCATTGGAGCCCTGCGCGGCCATCCAGTTGGCCATTCGCCTGCCGGAAGGCGAATCGCACAAGTTGCCCGTCTTTTTCTCTTTGCAAGATTATGCCGGCAAACAATGCAATGCCAAGATGAATCTGCTGGATGTGGATGGGGGCGTCTTTGATGGGCATTGGCGCCTGGCGCAAATCCCGTTGCGGTCCTTTCATGCCCAGCAAAAGGGTGTGAATCTGGCCAACATCAAAGAGCTCAGGTTGGAATTCCAGCGCCAAGGTCACATCCACATCGATGCCATGTCCTTGGTGGCGTACGAGCATGCCTTCCCAGTTCCTGCCGCGCAGGTGATCGACAAGTGCACTTCCTTGCCTTTGGCACTTGGTGCCAACCGTGAGCACTTTTGGGGCGTTGCTCAAGAAAGCGCTGCAGGCATCCATTGGGGAGAACCTGAGGAGGGGACGCGTGTGAACGTGGCCTTGACGCCTGGTGACACTTGGAATGATTTTGGATGCGCCATCCACGGTTGGGAACGGCTTGATGTTTCCGACTTGATGTCCACGACCGCTTTGAAATTCAAAGTGCAGGGGAAGGAGCTGCCAGACATGCGGGTTTCCTGTGTTGTGGCTTCTGGCAAGCCCCGCATCTCCGCCTTGCGGGTGGACTCCATGCAGGTGTTGCCATGTCCAACAGGCGGATGGGAAGTCCTCTTGCCCCTCAAATCCTTTGACCAAAAGGCTGCGCTGGATTGGACTGCGTTTCGTGAAATTCGGATCAAGATGTTGGGCGCTCCTCAAGTGTCCATCGACAACATGGAACTTGTGGAGTTCCGAGGCAGCCTTCGTCACCCTAGAAAATGGTTGAACAAATGAGCACAAGAAATTGGTCAGCGGCTCTGCTCGGGTGGTCCTGCATGCTGTGGGTCTCGGCCACATGGGGCCAGGTTCTGCATGTGGAGACGGTGCCCACGGAGGACGGTTTTCAGTTGCTGAAGAATGGGGTGCCTTATCAGATCAAGGGTGCCGGGGCGAAAGAACATTTTGAATTGCTCGAGCAGTCCGGTGCCAACTCTATCAGGTTGTGGAGCACCAACCAGCCCGATTTGCTGGACACCGCTTGGCGCAGGGACATGACCGTGACCCTAGGACTGTATGTTCGGCCAGAGCGTTCGGGGATGAACTACAACGATGAGTACGCGGTGTTGGGCCAATTGGCGCACTTGAAAGAGGAGGTGTTGAAATACAAGGACCATCCTGCGTTGTTGATGTGGGGCATTGGCAACGAGGTCGACTTGCAATACGAGAACACCAAGGTGTGGGACACGGTCCAAGAACTGGCGCGATTCATCCACGAAGTGGACCCTCATCATCCAACCATGACGGTGCTTGCAGGCATCGACCCTGCGAAGGCGTTCATGATCCGAACTCACTGCCCAGACATTGATGTCTTGGGGGTCAATGCCTATGGTTCCATCCGCAACTTGCCCAAGAATGTCTTGCGGTACCATTGGGACAAACCCTACGTGGTCACGGAGTGGGGGGTGAACGGACCATTTGAAGCGCAACGAACTTCCTGGGGTGCGAAAAAAGAACCACCGGGCGGGGTCAAGGCGAACACCCGAAAAAAACGGTACCTCAACATCATTGCCAACGACTCGTCACGGTGCCTGGGAAGCTATTGCTTTTTGTGGGGCCAAAAGCAGGAGTCGACGGCCACTTGGCATGGCATGTTTTTGAGCGACGGCAGACCCACCGAGGCGGTCGATGCGATGCACTACTGCTGGCAAGGCGAATGGCCCGCCCAGCGTGCGCCGAGCATCCAGGCCATGTCTTTGAACGGCAAAAACTGGAATGTGGAGCACATTGTGGCTCCCTCATCGGCCCTTGAACTGGCCTTGACGTGCAGCCATTGTGACGCGGATGTCGTGGTCCTGGAGTGTCAATTGTATCCGGAATCCCAGTCCAAAAAAATGGGAGGGGACAAGCAAAAGACCCTCCTTGCCTTGCCCATGGAGGGCCTTGTCCAATCCCCACACAATGCCCGTTTTTTGGCCCCCAAGGAAGAGGGCGCCTACCGGGTGTTTGCCACTTTGCAAAACCAACATGGCCAGACTTCTGTCGCCAACATTCCGTTTCTTGTCCAAAAATAACCGATCAACCCACCACCCATGAACAATTTTGGCTCCCTGTTTTCGATGTGTTTGGCCCTTTTGTTTGCCTGCAGTTTCGCCTCCTGTGACGGCGGCAAGACCGCAGCGGATGCACCGATGAATGTGATCTACATCATGGCCGACGACCATGCCTTTCAGGCCGTAAGTGCCTATGGAGAGGAAGTTGGGAAGTTGGCCCCCACGCCCAACATCGACCGCATTGCGGCGAATGGAGTTCGGATGGACAATGTGTATTGCACCAACAGCATTTGCGGTCCAAGCCGGTCCTCCATCCTGACGGGGCAATTTTCACATGTCAACGGATTCTACAAGAACGTGGACGGAGGGGATTTTGATGGGAGCCTCAACACCTTCCCCAAAGTGTTCCAAGAGAACGGGTACGAGACTGCTGTCATTGGCAAATGGCACCTTGGCACCACCCCTACGGGCTTTGACCATTCGAAAGTGCTGATCAATTGGGGAGGGCAAGGCACCTACTTCCATCCCCAGTTTTGCATCAATGGGCAGGACACGGTGGTCGAGGCGTCCCGCCACTCCACCAAGGTCATTGAAGACGACTGTTTGGAATGGTTGTCTGAAGGACGCGATGAGAGCAAGCCTTTCATGCTTCTTTACCAATTCAAGGCACCTCACCGGGACTGGCGTCCAGATTCCATGTACCACGACTTGTTCACGGACTTTGATTTCCCATTGCCAGAGACCTTCAACGACGATTACGAGGGCCGTCGTGCCGCCAGCGAAAACATGATGGAAATCGGTGGTCACCTCAACCGTCGGGACATGAAGCAGGTGCCGCCTGCAGGACTCTCCCGTCGGGATTCGATGCGTTGGTTGGCCTACGGCGACAAGGGGCAATTCTGGACGCCGGACGACTCCTTGCAAGGAGCTGCCTTGAAGGAGTGGAAATTCCAGACCTACATCAAAGACTACCTTCGCTGTGTTGCCGGTGTCGACCGGGCCGTTGGCAGTGTGTT
>JBELJW010000106.1:0-7635 GCA_042089975.1 Flavobacteriales bacterium
CCTCCAAACAAATGCCATCACAATCGTACCCGAGTTCAGGAAACACACATTCTCCAGCAACGGTGGCCTCCGGGTCAAAGTTGCAGGCTGTTGGACTCAAGCAACCTACGCAACTGTCAAAGTCACAGCTGCCGTCTTCCACGTTGGCCTCTTCATTGTAGTTGCAAGCATCGCCATTGGTGCAGCCTTCAACGATAGGGATGCAAGTCCCGTCGTCTTGGGTGGCATTCGGGTCAAAGTTGATGGAGTTGGGGTCGTCACAACCAAGGACTTCGAAAGGATCGCATATCCCGTCTTCGTCGAAATCACTCAAACAGTTGCCATCACAATCGTAGCCCATGTCGGGGTAGATGCAATCTCCGGGATAGATCGCCGCGTCGTCATAGTTGCAGGCGGTGAGCGCCAAACAACCAATGCAGGAATCAAATTCGCAAGTTTCGTTGTCGACGTTGGCCAATGCATCGTAGTTGCATGCACTGGAATCGGTGCAACCCTCCACAGGGAGGATGCATGATCCATTGTCTTCGGTGGCGTCAACTTCGAAATTGATTGCGTTGGGATCGGTGCAACCAGAAATCTCAAAAGGGTCACAGACTCCATCTCCGTCGCTGTCTGCGAGGCAAACCCCTTCGCAATCATAGCCGGACTCGGGGTATTCACAAGGTCCAGGAAGTTGAGCGTCGGGGTTGTAGTTGCAGGCTGTTTCGGTCAAGCAACCGCTCACCAAGCAGGAGAAAAAGTCGCAGCTGCCGTCGTTGAAATTCGCGTCGGCATCAAAGTTGCAAGCACCCTCGACCGTGCAACCTGGGAATTGACACGAGCCATCGTCCTGAGTCGCGCTGGCATCGTAGTTGCCTGCTTCAGGATCTGTGCAACCATAACATGAACTGTAATCTGTACATCCGTTGGCAATGGTCGCCGCTGGGTCGTAATCACAGGCAAGAGGATTCGTGCAACCGGCACAAGTGATGTATTCACAAGACCCATCGTTGAAGTTGGCCTCAGGGTTGTAGTTGCAGGCGACTTCATTCGTACAGCCAAAAGACAAACATGAAATGAAATCACAAGTTCCATCGTCGATGACGGCTTCAACATCGTAGTTGCAAGCAAAGGGGTTGGTGCAACCAGGAACATTGCAAGTGATGAAGTCACAAGAGCCGTCGTCATCGGTGGCCTCGTCATCATAGTTGCAAGCGTCTTCTGCTGTGCACCCAGGCACTTCAAAAGGGTTGCAAATGCCGTCTCCATCATTGTCGGCAATGCACGATCCGTCGCAGTTGTAGGCGTACTCAGGAAATTCACAGGCCCCGGGGTAGAGGGCGGTAGGATCGTAGTTGCAGGCACTTTCATTCAAGCATCCTTCACAAGATGTGAACTCACATGACCCATCGTCGTTGTTGGCAGATTCGTCAAAGTTGCATGCCGAGGGATCAATGCAGCCGTCCACGAGAATGAAGCATGAACCATCGTCATCTGTCGCTTCATTGTCAAAGTTTACAGCTTCAGGATTGGTGCATCCCAGGACCTCGAATGGATCGCAAATGCCATCCTCGTCGGAGTCGACCAAACAATTCCCATCACAGTCGTATCCATTGTCTGCAAATTCGCAAGCCCCAGACAAGGTGGCTTCCGCATCATAGTTGCAGGCAATTTCATTCAAACATCCCGCACAGCTCTCGTATTCACATGAGTTGTCGTCGGAATTGGCTGAAGCATCGTAGTTGCATGCAGCTGGAATGGTGCAACCGGAGAACAAACAAGTCACACCTGCTTGCGTGGCCTCGGGGTCGTAGTTGTCCGCCTCTGGGTCCAAGCATCCAACACAAGATTCAAAATCGGTGCATTGTGCGCTGATGGTGGCTTCTGGATCATAATCACAGGCTGCGGGATTCGTGCATCCAGCACAAGTCACAAATTCACAACTTCCATCCGCATAGTTGGCCTCTGGATCATAGTTGCACGCATTCTCGGTGGTGCAGCCAAACGTGATGCAAGAAAAATAGTCGCAGCTGCCATCGTCGATGGTGGCGTCTGGGTCGTAGTTGCAGCCAAAGGAGTTGGTGCACCCCGCACAGGTGTCAAAGTCACATGAGCCATCGAGTTCTGTGGCGAGCGGATCAAAGTTGCACGCTCCGTCATTGGTGCAGCCCAACACCTCAAATGGGTCGCACACCCCGTCTCCATCCGAATCAAGTGAGCAATTGCCATCGCAGTCGTAGCCCGAATCTGGAAATTCACAGGTCCCTGCGTAGATCGCGGCGGGGTCGTAGTTGCAAGCGGAAGGACTCAGGCACCCTGTGCAAGATTCAAAATCGCAGGACCCGTCGTCGGTGTTGACCAAAGGATTGTAATTGCAGGCCGTGGGGTCGTCACAACCATTGACGACATCAATGCAGGAGCCATCGTCTTCTGTGGCTTCTTCCTCAAAGTTCAAAGCGTCAGAGTCGGTGCATCCAGAAATCTCGAACGGATCACAAATCCCATCGCCATCGCTGTCGACCAAACATTCTCCGTCGCAGTCGTAGCCATTGTCTGGGAACACGCAAGACCCGTCGCTGACAATGGCATTTGCATCAAAGTTGCAGGCATTTTGATTCAAACACCCACTGGGGAGGCAAGAAAAGAAATCACAGGAACCGTCATTGGTGTTTGCGGACGAGTCGTAGTTGCAGGCGCCTACGATGGTGCAGCCAAGCACCTCACAAGACCCGTCGTCAAAAGCTGCGTCTGGATCGTAGTTGCCAGCTGCAGCGTTTGTGCATCCGTAGCAGGAATCGAAATCGTTGCAAGGTCCTGCAATCGTCGCTTCGGGGTCGTAATCGCACGCAGCGTCGTTGGTGCATCCAGCACAGGTTGCGTATTCACAAGATCCGTCGCTGTAGTCCGCCTCTGCATCAAAGTTGCAGGCGGAAGGGTTGGTGCATCCAAACACCAAACAGGACACGTAATCACAAGAGCCGTTGTCTTCTGTTGCTGCCTCGTCATAGTTGCACGCCAGAGGGTTGGTGCAACCAGGGTCAGCCCAAGCAACAGTTCCACCTCCCAAACAGAAAAGCCCCCCCAAAAGCACAAGCATGCGCAAGGAGGCAAGGACAGTAGAAAGACGATGGTTGCCTTTGAAGGCCGCGTCGTTGCTGAAATCGCTGTTGTGAAGACAATCCATGGAGCTCGTGTTTCGTCGTGTTGAACACGTTAAAATACGAAATTTAGCCAACGAAACCACAAATCTATGCACTGAATGACGCAAAACCATCGACGAACACTACCGTGAGAGTCGGCAAAAATGCACAATTGGGGAAAGAAAAAAGCCAACCCCTAAGGATTGGCTTTTCTTCTAAATGCGAGATTCAGATTCAGCTGCCCGTCACTTCGCAAGACGCTTGCTGAAGTCCAAGACGCTTGGCGTGGCAATGAAGATGGAACTGTATGTTCCGACCACCACACCCACCATCAAGGCAAATACGAAACCTTTGATGTTGTCTCCGCCAAACAAGAAGATGGTCAGCAACACGACAAACGTCGAGAGGGATGTGTTGATGGTCCGGCTCAACGTGCTGTTGAGCGCACTGTTCATCAATTCTTCGTCGTCCTTCTTGTTGCCATACAGCCCCACGTATTCACGGATACGGTCAAAGACGACCACCGTGTCGTTGATGGAGTATCCAATGACGGTCAATATGGCGGCAATGAATGCCTGGTCGATTTCCATGGTGAATGGCAAGACCCCCCAGAAAATGGAGAACACGGCCAACACCACAATCACATCGTGGATCATGGCGACCAAGGCCCCCAATCCGTACTGCCACTTGCGGAAGCGGAAGAAGATGTAAAAGAAAATGATGACCAAGGAGAAGAGTGTCGCGTTTTGGGCACCGCTTCTGAAGTCGTCAGAAATCGTGCTGTCCACCTTGTTGTACATGTCCACTGTGTAGCCCATGCCGAGGGTGCCAAGGCCATCTGCCAAAGCTCCGTTGATGCGCTCGTCCACGTCCTCAGCCTCGCTATCGATCAAGAAATTGGTCATGATGCGGAGCTTCTCAGGGGAGTCCTTGGTCTGCACCAAAGGGTTGCCAGGAACGCCGTCTTCAGCGAACGCGTTGGCCAATGCTCCACGCACAGCCTCGGCATCGACAGCCCCGTCAAAGGACACATCGAAGGTCGTTCCTCCAGAGAATTCCACACCGTAGTTCAAGCCTTTGGTCACGAGGGAGCCGATGCCAGCGATGACCACAATGGCGCTGAGAGCGTAGAATCGACGGCGGTTGCCAATGAAATTGACGGCGGTGTTGGTGAACCAGTTTTTTGTGGCTTCCGTGTAGAAGGTGATGTTCTTTTTGTTCTCCAACCGAGAGAAGAAAATCAACCGTGTCAGCACCACTGCGCTGAAGAGCGAGGTGAAGATGCCAATGATCAGTGTGGTGGCAAACCCTCGAATGGCTCCACTTCCGAAGGAATAGAGCACAAAGGCCGTCAACAACGTGGTGATGTTGGCGTCAATGATGGCACTGTAGGCTTTCGAATACCCTTCTTTCAAGGCAACCATCACGCCTTTTCCTCCGCGCATTTCTTCTCGGATGCGTTCGTAAATCAGCACGTTGGCGTCGACCGCCATGCCGATGGTCAACACGATGCCGGCGATGCCCGGAAGGGTCAATGCCGCTCCGAGAGAGGCCAAAGCTCCAATCAGGAAGAACAAGTTGGCGATCAAGGCGATGTTGGACACGATGCCCGCTCCACGGTAGTAGAAGATCATGTAGGCCAGCACCACGAGCAAGGCGATGAGGAAGGAGCTCAAACCAGCTGTGATGTTTTCTTCACCGAGCTGCGGTCCCACGCTGACCTCGTCAACAATGCGCGCAGGGGCGGGGAGAGATCCGGCTTTCAAGAGCCCCGCAAGGTCTTCGGCCTCCGCCAGTTTTTGTTCGGCCGATTGACCGGCGCCAAAACTGATCTGGGAACGTCCATTGGTGATGGCGGTTTGCACGTTGGGTGCGCTGAAGACCAAGTTGTCAAGGACAACGGCCACGGCGCGGTTGTTCTCCTTGGAGCAACGTTCTGTCATGGCGCCCCACGCCAATGCACCTTCGCTGTTCATCGTCATGCTGACGACGACATCTCCGATTTCGTCGTACGAGACACGTGCGTCGACAATGCTTTTGCCCCCTAGCTCAGCCTTTCCCTTTCCGGAAAGGTCCTTGATCGCGTAGAGTTGGGCAACGTTGGTGGCAGGCTTGGCCTCCCAGAGCAAGCGAAGATCGCTTCCAAGCGCCTCACGTGCCACAGATTGATTCAGCAAGTCGTTCACGCGGTTCGTGTCGCTCGCCAGCGTATACCCCACGACGGGTGAGCGACGGCCGAGTTCCATTTGGAACACTGCGAACAACGGATTTTTGGCACGAAGCTCGTCTTGGGTCAGCAAAGAGTCCGCCGGAGCATCTTCTCCAAAAAGTTCAGGGCTCATCGACTGCGCCAATGCCTCGTTCGCGGCACCGAGCTTGCCAATGACCTCATCGTTGAAATAGGTCTCCCAGAATTCGAGGTTGGCCGTGCTCTTGAGTTGTTTCCGAGCGCGTTCGCGGTCGTCGATGCCAGGAAGCTCCACGAGGATGCGACCATTCTGCAATTTTTGAATGTTGGGCTGCGCGACACCGAGTTGGTCGATCCGCTTGCGGATGATGCTCTCTGTGTTGTCAATGGCCGTCAGCGCTTCCGAACGAAGGATGGCAAAAATTTCTTCGTCTGTGCTTTTGGCAGGGAAGAGGTCTTTGTTCTCCATGTTGTGGAAAATCCTCCACAGCTCGACCTCAGGGCCTCGTTCCGTCCAAGCCCGTTCGAACAACGTCACAAAGTCGTCCCCTGTGGTTTTGCGCAATGCCTTGGCATCGGACAACGATCCGCGGAAATCGGCATTGTCGCTGTAGTCGGACAAGGCGATGATCAAATCCGGCAGGCTGACCTCGAGCGTGACGCTCATGCCTCCTTTCAGGTCAAGGCCCAAGTTGAGTTCCTGCTCCTTGACGTGTCGGTAAGAATGGTCAAAAACGGGGTAGATCTCGGCCGTGGCACTGTCGCGGAGGAATTCGCGGGCCGCTTGGGCCGCCACTTCTTCGTACGACATGTCGCCGAGCGCTTCGGCACTTTCCAAAGAATCGGCCACATAGGCGCCGTATTCATCCGCTGTGGCTTCGTATCCACTTGCCACCCAATTGAATGAAAGGGTGTACAACGTCGCCAAGGCCAACAGCACGGTGAAAACGACAAGGATGTTTTTATTCTGCATGATCGCTAGGGTTCAAATTCAGGTGCGCGAATATAACAAAAAAACCGAGGCGAACCGCGCGAAAGGCCTTGTGGATTTGGGGTGTGGAGCTACCTTCGTGGCATGAATCAAGCAACCTTCTTTGGCATTTTGGACATCCAGAAAGGAGGGCTTTGGGCGTTGCTGTTGTGTTCAGCGTTGGGTTGGAGCGGCATGGCTTGCGGCCAAACAGTGGCCGATGTTCAGGTCGGTGTCTTGCAATACAGGGGAGGAGGCGACTGGTATGCCAACCCCACTGCCGTCCCCAACTTGGTGCGGTTTTGCAACGAGGAGATGGGCATGGAGCTGAGCGCAGATGTTCCCTATGTGGAGGTGGGCTCGACCGAGCTGTTCAACCATCCATGGTTGCACATGACGGGGCATGGCAATGTGGTGCTTTCCAACCGCGAGTCTGAGCAATTGAGAAGCTACTTGCAGTCAGGGGGCTTTTTGCACATCAGCGACAACTACGGCATGGATCCCTATGTACGGGCAGCCATGGCCAAGGTCTTTCCCGATTTGGATTGGGTGGAAGTTCCTTTTGACCACCCCGTGTATCACCAGCAATACGACTTCTCAGAAGGGCTGCCCAAAATCCACGAACACGACGACTTGCCTCCTCGTGGATTTGGTCTGTTTCACGACGGCCGCCTCGTATGTTTTTACGACCACGAATGCGATTTGGGCGACGGTTGGGAAGACCCTCAGGTGCACCGTGATTCAGAGGAAGTCAGGCTCGCAGCTTTGCGGATGGGCGCCAACCTCATTCGTTATGCCATGGGGGGGGCAGAGGGCCTCTGACCCCAAGAATTTCTTTCCATCCTTATCCCTTGGAAGGGGCCAAGTGAACGCGGGTGATGCCCTTGTCGTCACGACTTTGGGACAAGGCCAATCCTTGCGTCTCCATGGCTTCCACCAGGGCCTCCCAGGTATCTTCGGTGCCTTCTGCATGACGCTCCCTCAGGTCTTGCAGCGGGGCCTTCGCAACTTCTTCTAGGGCATTCCAGTACATCTCTGCCGTCAGTCCTTCCCTTGGCTTGCCGTGCCGCTCCCAGAGGAGCTTCATGGCGGTGCTCAAGGAGGATTGCCCTTGGGTCAAAGACATGATTCGGGTGTCGCACAGGAAGGCCAAAACCGCTCCTTCTACGTAAATGCTTCCTTTTCTGCCTTGGACCCCCATCTTGTAGCCGTCGAGCCAAGTGTCATAGCTCGAAGCAGCCACACTGAGGTTCTTTCTGCCCGGGTTGTTCAGGTGACGCTCCAAGAGTCGGGTCATCAATTGGCACCAACCTTCCAAGTTCACGATGCCAGCCTCAAAGAGAAACAAGTCGCCCATG
>JBELJW010000107.1:0-7616 GCA_042089975.1 Flavobacteriales bacterium
AGGGTGACTTCATGGGGTTTACAAGGGTTCATGGCCACAATATCAGGCCAGTTTCCTTGTGAAAGGTGGTACAAGAGTTAAAAATCAAGCCCTGAAAAGGAGGGAGTTGTTCAAGTCCGAACTTTATTGTTGGGGATAATTTCTGAGGCATTTGCCAGCACCCAGTCGCTGATAAAAAGTCCATCAATGGAGCGGTAGGTCATTTCCAGGTCAAAGTTCCATGCGGTCTGCACTGCTCCAGTTGCTGCGCTTTACATTTGGCGACATGCGACATCTCCTCCCCACCCTTGGCTTGTTTTTTGCATTGAACCCTTTGCAAAGTCAAAGCTTGACCTCCGAGTCAATTGAATTTGACGGACTGACCAGAACTTATCTGAAATACATCCCAGCTGGATTTGATGAGGACAGCTCCTTGCCCTTGGTGATGAGTTTTCATGGAGGAGCCGGCAATGCCAATGATCAACTCGCAGTGGCAGACATGCGCTCACTCGCTGACCAAGATCAATTCATCCTGCTCTATCCCGATGCATATCCCGAGCCTCTGGAGGGCGAAACCAACTGGCAGGTGGTGGTCGCAGGAGACTTGCCTTTTACGGTGCCAACGGCTCATGATGACATTGGATTTGTGGATGCCTTGATTGACGAGATGGATGCAGCACACGGCATTGATCTCAATCGAGTTTACGCCATGGGCTATTCAAATGGAGGCGGCTTCACATTTGACTTGGCGTGTCGATTGAACGATCGAATTGCCGCCATCGGTGTCGTTGCAAGGACCATGTACATTGAATCGTATGAAGCTTGCAACGTCACCCACCCTACAGCGGTCATGACCATCCTCGGCACGGCCGATTTCATTTCAGAATACAACGGCATCGTTTACGAGGGCACTGAATACTATGTCTCAGCAGAAGATTCGCATCAGCTGTGGATTGAAGCCAATGGATTGGAAACGACTGCCTCTGAGACAGAAGTGCCAGACATCGCAAGCAATGACGGGAGCAATGCTGACCTCATTTCTTGGAGCAGTCCTGACAATTGCATCTCGCTAGAGCATTACCGAATCAATGGTGGTGGCCATGACTGGCCGGGAACTTTTGGCAACATGGACATCGTAGCGCACGAAGTGATTTGGGATTTTGTCAAGGATTACGGACTATCAGGCCATTTGGATTGCGCCACCAGTTCCATTGAAGTCACTGATGGTGCATCGAAATTGGAATGGAGCGTCTATCCCAATCCAGCATCCAATCAACTCAACATTTCGACGCCGTCACGCGGTCCATGGCTTTGCACTCTTTTCAATGCCAAAGGACAAGCAATCCTTCAAAAAGGAGCGAACCAGTCGACAATCACCTTGGAATGTCGTGACGTTGCTCCGGGATTGTATTTGATGCGGGCGAGCGATGGAAATGGAGAATCATTCTCAACCTCCGTACTGATCGAACACTGAAGGCTTGTCCAATGAAAGAAGCGAGTTCCCGAGATTGTTCAGCATTCCTCGGAGCGAATTCCCCGATCGACTTGACGACCATGGTGTTCGGCTTCTGTCCTGCTGGGTCCACAAAGTCTAGGCCCTTCCCATTTTCCAATGTTTTGTTTTTTTTGGCTGACGTCCACAACTTGCGGAGGCCCCAACCATTCGCACATCATGATGGAAAGGCAAGTGGCATCAACCCTTAAACATTGCTTTAAGCGTTTGGGTTGTTTGTCCTCTGGGCAGGAGTTCGGTCCATCTGCAACAACCAGCGATTTTGAAACCAATGAGAGCGATTGAGTCAAAACAAAGAATCAACATTCCCAAAGATGAATTGTGGGCGCACATCACGTCGCCAAAACATTTGGAACTTTGCCATCCGTACATGCTGAAGCATTTTGGAACCACCACAGGATCACTCATCTCGGACACCATTCAATACCAAAATGGTGTGCAGTTTACACGTCAGTCAGTGTTGTGGCTGAATGGTGAGGGATACGATTTGTTGGTAGGGCGCAAACAGGGCAAAAAAAACCGTGTGTCATGGAGAATCAAATCTGCTGACGCGACATCATGTGATTTGACCATTTCTGTCGTTCCGGAGTCATTTAAGCGTTCACCGTCGTGGTTGCAATGGATGGCACTCAAATTGTACATCAATCCCAAGGTGAGACTTTACTTGAATGCGGTCACTTCTGGGATCAAGCAATGGGCAGAATCAGGGGAGCCGATTGACAAATCCGCATTCAGAACCCATTCGTGGTTCAGTACCGAGTGAAGCAACTGCATTCTCGTACTTTTTTGCGTCTTCTCTGACGAAGCCTCGTTGTGGGAACAAAGGTGCCTTTTTTCTTCGGAACAGGTTTTGTTGCGGTCGAACCAAATCGTTAGGTCAAAGGTTTTTTTCGAAGATTCATCGACAATTTTGATGTATTGATGTAATTTGTACACCAAATTATGATCTCATGAAACAGACTCTTTTTTGTTTGCTGCTCGGTGGTTTTTTTCTTTCTAGCAGCGTCAACGCACAAAATTCATGGTCTTGGCAAGGAGCCAACGAAGGTTGGTCAGGTGCTGGGGGTTGCTCCATCGCACCTGGTCCAGATTTTCTAACCATGACCATCACTGGGAATCAACCTCACATACAAAGCCCATTGGGTCTCGGATTGGTGGCTGATGACTACGAAAGTTTGACGGTTACTGTGCGCAACTTGACGACTGGATCACCTTTTCAGTTGAAGTGGTTCGATGATTCAAACGGGTTGTTGGGGACAGTCAATATTCCAGTGGATGGTGAGATGGGGGAGGCGTCGTCTTACACCATTTCATTGTCGGAGACTTCGAATTGGGCTGGAAGCCAGATTGGCAAGTTGCGTTTGAGGGGACCTGCCGGTCTTGGGGCTGGAACTGTCGAATGGTACGACTTCACGCTCAATGCTCCTGTACCCGCTTCCCTGGGCTGTACCGATGACATTGCATGCAACTTCGATGCGTCTGCAACTGAAGACGACGGCTCTTGTCAATACAATGGCGCCAATCAGCCAACCGATTATTTGTGGCAAGGGACCAAGGCGGGCTGGACAGGTGCTGGAGGAGTCACGCTAATTGCAGAAGATACGTACATGACCATGACTGTCACAGGAGCGAGCAATGTGGCAGAGATGCAAAGTCCTACTGATTTGGGTTTGGACGCCTCTCAATTTGGTTCCTTTACAGTGAGCCTCTTGAATCCCACGTCAGTGACGGGTGGATTTCAGCTTCGTTGGTACGATGAGTCCAATGCGCTTCTTGGAAACAAATCGATTCCTGTAGGAACTGAAATGACGGATTTTGCGACCTATACAGTGGACCTCAGTTCAGCGGAAGGTTGGGCAGGTACCATCGAAAAGCTCCGAGTACGGGGACCATTTGCACTTGACGTCAGCGTTGAGCCCACAGATGTGTTGTGGGAGTCATTCTTGCTGAATGAGATTTTGGATTGTGAAGGAAATTGTGCCCAGGACGTCGATGCAGATGGAATTTGCGACGCCGTGGACTCATGTTTTCTTTCGGGATGTACAGATGAGGGAGCATGCAACTTTGATTCCTTGGCCTGTGAAGACGATGGTTCCTGCACTTATGTAGGGGCATCTGCTGAGATGGTCTATTTGTGGCAAGGCACCAAAGCAGGTTGGGTTGGGGCTGGGGGCGTTTCCCTCCAACAGGGGGATGATTTTATGACCATGACAGTGACAGGCAGCAACGCTGTTGCGGAGATGCAAAGCCCAGCGGGTTTGGCATTGCAGACGAGCGCCTTTGGGACCATGGACGTCACCTTGCAGAACCCCACCAATGTCGTCGGAGGGTTTCAGTTGAGATGGTACGATGCAATGGGGAACTTGCTCGGGGCACAGCCTATTTCAGTGGATTCCAATATGACAGAGCCTTCGACATATCAGGTGAATCTACTAGGGAACGAGAATTGGGCAGGAGAGGTTGACAAACTTCGGATCCGTGGACCGTTTGACTTGGACGTTTCAACCCAGCCTTCGGAAATCCATTGGTACAATCTTGCCTTGAACCCTGTGGTGGATTGCCTCGGGCAGTGCATTGCGGGCATTGACGATTGTGACGTCTGCGGTGGCGACGGGAGTTCATGCATTGTCAGTGGTTGCACAGATCCATTCTTTGTTGAATTTGATCCCTATGCCACCATTGATGATGGCTCATGTGGAAATCTTAAGGTTTATGGGTGCACCTATGTTGGAGCTGAAAATTTTGATGCCATTGCAAACATGGACGATGGCTCGTGTACGTTTGACACCTCATCCGGTTGCGCTGGCGACTTTGACGGCGACTCGGTCGTTGCGACAGGTGATTTGTTGTCCTTTTTGGCTGTCTTTGGGGCGACTTGTGACTGACAAAGAGGCAATAAAGTTGCATTGAAGAGCCGCATGTGCGGCTCTTTTTTTATCATCGCGAAATGAAAGGTTTCTCATCCAAACACATGTGGGCTTTCGTGGCAACCACATCCTTCCTGTGTGCCTGCGCGCTTGAAAAAGAGGGCACGCCCGAAGTTCCAAAAACAGATCAAGCTGTGATCGCTGAACTGTTGGAAGAAATGACACTGGAAGACAAGGTGGGTCAAATGACACAGCTGACCTTGGGTTTTCTATCGACTTCTCAGAAGCAACACGATGGTCAACCGAAAAAAGTAGATTGGGACAAGATGAAGTTCGCGATTGAGCATTACAAGGTGGGCTCCATTCTCAACTCGGCAGGCAATGCTTATCCACTGGAGGAGTGGCATCGGGTCATTGAAGGAATCCAAGAAATTGCTTTGGCGCAGCCTCTGGCGATTCCTATTGTTTACGGCATTGACGCGATTCATGGGGTGACCTACACCCAAGGATCCACCTTGTTTCCTCACAACATCGGCTTGGCAGCTTCCCGCAGCAGAATGCTTGCGACAAGATGTGCTGAGATTACATCAGCAGAGGCAAGAGCAGGGGGCTTGCGATGGAACTTTGATCCAGTCTTTGATGTTGGAAGGCAGCCTTTGTGGGCACGTTTCCCAGAGACTTTTGGTGAGTCAAGTCATTTGTGTGGGGAATTGGGCGCCGAAATCGTTCGTGCATACGAAGGGAATGGATTGAAGAAAGGAGCTGGTGTGGCGGCTTGTTTGAAGCACTTTTTGGGCTACAGCGTGCCAGCATCCGGAAAGGACCGCACTGAGGCCTACATCTCAGATTTGGAGATGTGGGAGCACCACATACCAGCATTCCAAGCTGGTGTTGATGCAGGGGCATCGACGGTGATGGTCAATTCAGGATCGGTCAACGGAGAACCTGTGCATGCCTCGTTCGATTTGCTTACGGGGCTTTTGCGCAATCGCATGGGCTTTGACGGCGTTGTGGTTTCGGATTGGCAAGACATCATTCGGCTGCACACCCGACATCACGTTGCCGCGAATCACCGCGAAGCTGTCAAAATGGCCGTAGAGGCAGGGCTGGACATGAGCATGGTTCCGAACGAATATTCATTTTGTGACCATTTGTTGGATTTGGTGCAGAAAGGTGAGATTTCCGAAAACCGAATTGACGAGAGCGTCCGCCGAATTCTTGCCCTGAAAATCAAGTTGGGTTTGTTTGAAATTGCTGGGGTTGAGCCAGAGGCTGTCAAAGAATTTGGCTTGCCGGAGTACCAAAAAACAGCACTAGAAGCCGCAGAGGCTTCATTGGTGTTGCTGGAAAACAAGAATGACATGCTTCCTTTGAATGGGACAGAAAAGCTGTTGGTGGTGGGCCCCACAGCTTCTTCACACGGCCCCCTCCATGGGTGTTGGTCCTATTCTTGGCAAGGCAATGTGGAGGCAGCTTATCCAGAAGAAACGCCGACTTTGGTCCAGGCGATGCGGGCGGTATTGGGAGAAGAAAACATTCTTTGTCCAGTAGAAGCGACTTTTGACGACCCAGCACATTTTGAACTTGATTTGGAGCGCTATGCATCAGCGGCTGACGCCATCGTGCTTTGCCTAGGGGAGAATGCATACGCAGAGTCACCAGGTGTCATTGACGATCTCCACCTGCCTCCAAATCAGGTGGACCTGGCCAGACGTGCCATAGAAACGGGCAAGCCAGTCATTTTGCTGCTCCTCGAGGGGCGTGGCAGGTTGGTTTCCACCTTTGTGGACGATGTTGATGCAGTCTTGTTGGCGCTTCTCCCAGGTTCGCAAGGTGCCATGGCCATCGCCAACACGCTTGCAGGACGATCCAACCCAAGTGGAATTCTTCCCTTTACCTACCAAAGGAACACAGGAGATTTGATCCCCTATGACCACAGATTCACTTCCAAAGTCACCCAAGGACCTCCAGGGGTGTTCACTGACGAAGGTTTTCGTCCGCAATGGCATTTTGGGCACGGATTGAGCTACAGCGATTTGAAGGTGGATTTGGTCGACGCGGCGAGCCCTTCCAATACGCTAGGCGAGGATGTCTCGTTGAAGTACCGCATTTCCAACCCAAGCAGCAGAGATGCTGTGAAGGCCCTTGATGTTTACGTCGGCGATGACTATGCCACAGGTTTGGCCCCAAGAAAAAGGGTGCTTGTGGCATTTGACCGCGTCGAGGTGCCTGCTCAAAGCACTGTCGAAGGCTCGATTTTCCTGCCCAGTGATGCGTTTGGCTTCGTGGACCGAGAGGGTGAAATGCACCATGAAGCTGGTGCATTCACTGTAGAGCTTTCTGGACAAACCATGACCCTGAATCTCTCAGATTAAGCTTGGGCTTAGGGGTGTCAATCGGGGATGGTCTGCACAGTCTCTTGAGAAGCCCATCCGATTCGTGCTGCAAGGAGTTCCAAAACTTCACTGCCTTCAGGGGGGGCAATGCGTTGGCCGCTAGAGGTGATGTGCCAACTGTCTTCGCCAAGGGACCGCCACCCCAAAGAGACATTTGGGTTTGAGTGCACCAAAGTCAAATCTGCATTGTGTCGCACCAAAGTTGCTGGCTGGAGGTCTTGCTTGGCAACCTGTCCTTCAAACAAGGTGATCATTTCAGCTTCTGGCGTTCTCCCCAGGTCACGATTTGCAGGGAACGCAAGGTCCAATTTGCGTTGCAACTCCAACAGTGTGTCGGCATACTTGGCTTCTTGGCTGAGGTCAGTCATTTCCCATGGGTCTTCAGAGGTGTGGTAAAGCTCCCAAGGCTTCCGAGCTGCACGTTTCCATTTGGACCACGGCTCCATTCCTATGGAAGCCAAGGAGTCCATCACCTGGGCAGTCCTCATTTGCTGTCGATACGCCAAATCCAATCCTTTTGGTTTTTGGGGATAATCGTTTCGAACCAGCCGCCAATGTCTCGTTCGGATGGTTCGCACCCTGTCCATCTCTTCGTCGAATCTGTCCGAGGCACCGTGAATCGCTTTGTGACCTTCTCCTTCGGGGGTGATGGGAAGCCCTGGCAAAGCCTCTGGAGGCGTTATGCCCATCCATGCCAGGACCGAGGGCCCCAAATCCAAAAACGAGTACATGGCGCTTTGACGTTCAGGTCCTTCAACACCTTGCCCCCATTTTACAACAAGAGGCACACGGAGGCCTGCGTCGCTCAATGCCCTCTTGAATCCGGGGAAAGGACCGCCATGGTCACTGTAGAAGACCACC
>JBELJW010000108.1:0-7610 GCA_042089975.1 Flavobacteriales bacterium
CATCACGCATTGTGCCAAGCTGACGTCTGCGCATGCCCACCAAAAAAGCACGGCCATCAGCAGGAATTGCCATGTCGGGGACATCCGATTGCTGGGGGATGTCAAAATGGATAACACGGTGAAATCATGAGGTAAACGAGAACGCCAGTGAACGTCACATAGGCCCAAATGGGCCATGTGATGCGGGCCCACTTGCGGTGCTTTTGGATTTGATTGCCCAATCCGAGAAGGTAGGTGGTCAGCACCATCGGAACGATCACGATGGACAGCAGCACATGGGATATGAGAATGAAGAAGTAGACCACACGGATGGAGCCTTCTTTGCAAAAGGGGGTGCTTTCCGTGGTGATGTGGTAGCTCACGTAGCTCAACAAAAACACGGCACTCAGCACCAGCGCTGTGGTGTTGAGACGTTGGTGCAACGCAATTTTTTTGCGACGGATGGCCCAAAGTGACCCCAAAAGACAGAGAAAGGCGCTTCCATTGATGGTGGCATTGAGGGCGGGGAGCTGGTGCAACCAACCTTGCATCTCGGGACTGACATCGAGCCCTGGCAGAAAGAACATGACGCCTACCAGCAATGGGATGGCAACGCCTGCCACCCACACGAAGCCTTTCATCTTTTTGTCAATCCCCATGTGTTCTGTTGTTCATCATACAAGACAAAAATGTGCCACCATTGTTTTGTGTCAATCGATGGTGATGGCCCCCTCCTGGAGCAGCACAAGTTGGGCGGCATCCATGAGCATGGCATCCACTTCGGCAGTGGAGGTGCCATCGTACAAACCCCTGATTTGGTCGGCCTGGTCCACAAGGACGAAGGTGTCGCTGTGGAAGAATCCACCAGCGGCCGTGTCGCTTTCCAGGGCGGTCAGGTAATAGCCGTTCCTGGCTTGCTCGTACAAATCCGCTTTCTGCCCTGTCATGAATTTCCATGAGGTGGTGTCGGCTCCCAATTGGGTGGCGTACGTCTTCAGTCGGGCTGGCGTGTCCCTTTCGGGGTCCACGCTGTGGCTGAGCAAGACGATGTCGCCGTCCAAGTCCCGGTCCCGGAGCCATTGTTGTCCGCGGGACAATTGGCTGCTCATGATGGGGCAAATGGTGGGGCAATGGGTGAAGAAGTAATCGACAATTTTGACTTGGCCTTCCACGGTTCGGTGGCTGATTTCCACGCTGTCGATGCCTGTGAACGCGAACGCCGGCACCGTGTGGCCTTCCGGTCCAAGAACAGGCAATGCTTCCCTCGTGGCCAAAACCTCGGCGAGTTTCTCTCTGGCATAAGCGGCGACATCCATTTCCTTTTTCAGCAGTGCGATGTCCTCCACCGCATCTCGGATGTCATCTTCCGAGGCGGCGTGGTACACCCCGCGCAGGAATCCCTCCGCATCGACCAACCACAGGGTGGCGACGTTGTTGGGATCTTCAGGATCTCTTTGGATCATGAAATCTTCAGCCACGAGTCGGTCGATCTCTTCAGTGGCACCGGTCAAGAATTGCCATTTGCCGTCAAACCCATTGTAGCGCGTGTTGCGCTCCACGTATTCGGCAAGGACTTCGGGGGTGTCGTGTTCAGGATTCAGCGAAAAACAAACCACGGCAATGTCTCCCTCGTCCCGGTACCTGAAGTTGGGCCAGAGAAGCTGTTTGGTGACTTGGGCGACGTGCGGTGCATCGGTGCCGAAGAAGGCTGCCATCCAAACCTTGCCCACAAGTTGGTCCGAATGAAAGTCTTCGCTTTTTTGGTTGGTCAATTGAAAGTCCCCGACCCGCTGTGCCTCCAGTGAACGGTGGTCAACTTTGCCGTCGATTGTGAAGTAGGGAAGGGTGTTGAAGTTGTGCTCTGAAAGCAGGCCAAAGACCACCAACCCCGTCAATGGCAGGGCCAGCATCATGGCCGACAAAATCAATCTGTTCTTCAGTTTCCCCATGGCGGCGTCTCTCCCCAGTCAGTGAAAGGTGGAGAACGCTTCGAGATGTCCAAAGCCCTCAGTGATCGCAATGAACAAGAGGTAGCTGATGAACAAGATGTAGGGGGTCAAAATCGTCTTCTTGAGGTTGCTTCTCTCGTCGCCGAGGTGCATGAAAACAAGCACGATGTAAGCGGCTTTGACCAAAGTCAACACAATGAATGACCACTTGATCATGGTCCAGGAAAAGGTCTCCGAACGCTTGAAGATGATGCCCATGCCGACTTCAACGGCCGTGATGAGGGTCAGCAATGCGGTCACAAACCAAATTTTCTTGCGGATGGCGGCACCTGCTTCTTCGCTGTGGTGCGCAGCCATAGCGTAGCTGTCGTTGACAATCAAATCGTCGCGTTCCATGTCAAATGAGGTAGAAGAAGGTGAATACAAAGACCCAAACGAGGTCAACAAAGTGCCAATACAGTCCAGTTTTTTCCACCATCTCGTAGTGGCCGCGACGCTCAAACACCCCATTGAGGGCCATGAAGAAAATGATGATGTTGATCACCACACCTGAGAAGACGTGGAACCCGTGAAAGCCCGTGATGAAAAAGAAGAAGTTGGCGTACGTCTGCTGCGCTGCGTATTCGCTGTCCTCCAAGTTGGCGCCAAACGCAAACACCTCGCCACGCGCGCCCCAGAGCTTCAAGGCTTCTTCTCCGGAAATTTGTTGCTCGTTTTCAATGTACTTGTTGACCGTCAGACCGTGCATTTGTGCGCTGTGCTCGTGCTCGCCAAATTGGGTCAACGTGACATGGCCATCTTGGGAAGAGAGCACCGTGTTGGGATCTCCTTCGGACCATGGCTCCGCCAAGTGTCCAAAATGATGGTCCATGAATACAACCTCTCCCTGCGGCAAATCCATCGACATGCCGCTGTCTGTGGTGACGTTCACGGCTTTTGCCAATTGGAAGCTCCCGCCTGAACCATGGATGAAGTGCGACCACTCCCATGCTTGCGACCCCAAGAAGAAAATGCCTCCAACAACGGTGGCCGCCATCCAGCGGACCACGCCTTTTTTGTCATTTCTGTGACCTGCTTCCACAGCCAACACCATGGTGACCGACGACACAATCAGGAGGAATGTCATCAACGCCACGTAGACCAAGGGGTAGGCCCCTTCCAGTCCAGGCAATGCCCGGAACACTTGCTCGCCAATGGGCCAAGCATCCTCAGAGGTGGCCCTTGAGAACCCGTATGCCGTCAGCAGCCCCCCAAAGGTGAGTGCATCGGAGACGAGGAAGAACCACATCATCATTTTTCCGTAGGTGACGGAGTAGGGACTTTGTCCTCCGCCCCAAAGGACGTCAGAGGGGATCGTTTTGGTGTTTCCAGCCATGGTCTGAACTTGAGATGCGAAAATAACACATTCGGCATACAGGTGGCATGCAGATGTGCGCCAAATCACATGACGTATTCACAACGGGAAGTGGAAGGCCGGTTGGGGTTCAGTGCAGAAAGAACAAGAACGCAAAGAGATAGATCCAAAGAAGGCCCAAAAAGTGCCAGTAAATCCCCAGCGCTTTCAGCCTGACCGTGTCTCCCTGATGAATGACTCCGGTGAACACACGGATGCCATTCACCACCAAATAAATCAGCCCAAACACCAAGTGCAAAATGTGGGTCAGGACCAACGCCCAGATGTAGCCTCCCCCGCTGTTGGAGGACTGCAACACTTTGGTGGTGATCGGTTGCACCATCAAGGCGTCGTCGGAGGCATACAGTTCGCCCCTTGCAGCATCATGCAGCAGCGGCTGCCCGTCGTAGCGGAAGTCATAGTCCACTCCGTACTCTGCACTGCTCTCGTACAAAGCGGCGAGGTTGTTCCAACGGAAAGCGGTGCCTTGTTCGGTTTCAGAGGTGTCCCACCCCATGCCCAAATCCGTCAGTTGACGCCACCCCTCAGCTTGGGTGATGGTGAATCCAATGCCGAGGACCAAGGTGGCCGCCATGGCGGTGTAACCCATGTTGGTTTGGCCTGACCCGATGGCCTTGGTGGCCCACCAAAGGGTCGCGCTGCTCAGTGCGATCATGACATTGCTCACCCAAAACATACTGGGCGCAGGGACGTGGACCCAGTATTGCCCCATGTTGCTCACGATGTAGGCAGAGGTGAATCCGGCGAACAACATGGTGACTGCAAAGACCACGAAGTACATCAACATGGTCTTCGTTCGGTTGCGGACTTCAGGGTCGAGTCCTTCAAAAACGCGGTCGCTCATGAGGGGGGGATTTTGTCTAGGACGTAAATGATTTGAACCAATGGCAGATACAGAAAGCTGGCGAACATGAGGCGCTTCGCGGCATCCATCGATTGCCGGGTGTGAAGTCTCCACGCGTAGAAGGAGAAGCCCAAACCGGCGACCACGGCCACCGCGAAGGCAACATTCCCAACCATCGGTTGGTTCAACGCCCAAGGCAGCATGCTAGCGGGAATGCAAAAGAGGGTGTAAAGCAGGATGAGTTGCGCGCTCCTTTCCGATCGCCCCGCATTGAAGGGCAACATTTTGTACCCGGCCCTGAGGTAGTCGTCGTGTGCGAGCCACGCAATGGACCAAAAATGGGGAAACTGCCACATGAATTGCACGGCGAACAGCGTGCCGGGCTCGATCCCAAAATCACCTGTGGCGGCGACGTACCCGATCATTGGAGGCAAGGCTCCTGGGAATGCCCCCACAAACACGCAAAGGCTGGTTTTGGCCTTCAAAGGAGTATAGACAAACGCGTAACTGACAAGCGCGGCAACGCCCAACCAACCACTGAGTGGATTGAGGGAGAAGAGGCATGCCAATCCGACGACCGCGGCGCCCAAACTCCAGAGCAGGGCTTCCTTCACAGTCATCCTGCCCGTGGGCAGAGGACGGTCAGAAGTCCTCGTCATGAGTCCATCCACCTGTCGCTCGATGATTTGGTTCAATCCATTGGATGCACCTGTCAGTGCATAGCCCCCTACGGTCAAGGTCAAAAAGGTGGGAAGATCGATGGTCTCCGTGGCCATGAACCAACCAAGCACCGCAGACAGGACCACAAAGAAGCCGAGGCGGAGTTTGAACAGGGTGGCGAGATCGCGATGCATAGGGCCACAAAACTACTGCAGGAAGCCAAGGTCGAGGAGCATCCAAGTCACCAATCCCGTTCCTCCATGACCCTGGATTGACGGATGCCAATTTCAAGACGACCCGCGTCCCATGGTTCCTGCCATGCGCCTGGACTGGCTTGGGCCTCTAGCCTTGTCCAAGCCCGAACAAAGGCCTCAAGCCCCGCTGCACCATAACGGTCTCCCAAAGGGTAGGCCACATCCAGTTCCAGTCGATGAACAAGTGTGTTGGCCCCTTGCAACCAAGGATGTCCGTCGTCCGACTCCCGCTCGGAAAAGGAAGTCCAAGGCATTTCTCCAGCTGCGAAAGAAAGCAACGACTCTCCGCCCCCCAAAGACCGACCTTGCACCCTTCTCAGCGCACTGAGCCGCACCACCCAATCTTGCCGCACCACTGCCCTCAAGCGGGCACGACCTTCCATGAAGTTGCCTCCTGCCGGATGGCCCAAGGGCTGATGCAGATGGGTGTACGACAGGGGGAGGGATTGATGGGTGTAGGTCCAGGGCCTGACCGCCGCACCCTCCACAAGCCAGCCCCATTTTCCAGATCGGCTCGTCGAATGTGCCCCCACAAGAACGCCCCATTTGTTCCCCCACCATTGGTTGCCCGCGAAAAGTTTGGACACCAAAAGTTCATCGAACAGCACCTGTCCGTAGCCTGTGAACCATTGGCCACGGCGACGTCTTTTGCGCCAAGTGCATTGTGCGCCGATCAAGGCATTGTCGGTGGATCCTATGCTGTATTCTCTCGGTCGAAAGGCCGCGAGTGGAACGATGTAATGCGGCTCCACCCTCCCCTGAAAAGCGACGTCGTTGGCACGCCATTTGACGGCTCCAAAAACAGCGCCCGTCCAGCCACCACCCAATTGAACCTCTGCCCAATGGGCTGCCATCCAGCCAATTTCAGCACTGTCGGAAGTGGCATTGAAGTGGCGGGTGCGAAGAAGAAGGTGCGTGTATTGGACAGGGCCTGCATCGATCCACAGCCGCGCCCCTGCTGCGGGGGCCATGTGCCGATCGAGGAACAACGACCTGGCCCCAGGACCCCAATGATGGGACTCCTGGCCCACACGCAGTGCCACCGAAGGGGAAAGGGCCCAAGACAGAGAGGCTTCCAGCCGTTCGACTGAAGCCACAGAGGTGCTGAGAAGGGAAGCAATTCCAAGCCCATCCATGGACCGATGTGCACCCACTTCTTGGGCCAATGGAAAGCCCAAAGGCAGTCTCCATGTGGTGAGCTGAACTTGGTAGAAGGCTCTTTGGAACAAGGCCCCTGAGGTCCCCAGGCCAATGGCGGTCGCCGGCGCATTGAAGTCCCCAGTGATTTGTTTGGCCTCACCAAGGACCTTCAGACCGGAAAATGGATCGAGGGATGGACGCAGGGAGTTTGGCCGGTTCCAGGCGGTCATGGGTTGGATGGTCGGGACCATGACCTCCAGGCTGTCGCATGCCATCCGCACGACCAGTTGAGAGGGATCGAGGGGCAAGTGCCACATGCTGGTGACAGGGGCTTGCGTCCACCCTGTGATGCCCATGACCATCCAGCAGAATGTCCAACACGTCCAAACTCTCATGACGGAAAGTTACGCCACCTGTTGGGACTCCGCTCCGGCCTTGGCTGATCCTTCGGCGGGCAACGCATCGCTCAAAGCAGAGCGACCCCAACCTCTTTTGACCAACAACGACGGCACGGTTCCGACCCCAAAAGCCAGGGCCAAAGTGCCCAAAAACTGAGGGGTGCCTGTCCAACCCATTGGTGCATTCTGAGGTTGAAAAGCCAGGATGGCGAACAGCACGGAATAACTCCAAATGGCCGCAGCACTCAAGCGGTGTCCCCAACCCAATTTCATCAAGAGGTGATGAAGGTGTCTTCTGTCGGGTGCAAACGGCGATTGGCGGTTCAGGACGCGCAAGGTGAAGACCCTCAAGGTGTCCACGAGGGGATAGGCCAGAATGGCCATGGCCGCGACTGGCCGAGAGACATGCGCCCAGAGGGCCTCATTGGGGGTTTGGAGAAGCCGAACCGCGAAGACGTAGGCCAATAGACCCAAGAGCAAGGAACCGCTGTCCCCCAAAAAGATTTTGGCGGGATGGAGGTTGAAGAGCAGGAAACCCGCAAGCGCTCCGCACGCGGCGGCAGCGACGGTCGCCGATGCCAAATCTCCTGTCCAGTAAAACCACAAGCCAAAGGCAGTCATGGCCACCATACCGTAGCCCCCGGCCAGGCCATCGATGCCGTCGATCAGATTGATGGCATTCACCACGACGATGTACACGAACCATGAAAATGGTGCACTGACGTAAAAGGGGATGCTGTGCAACCCAAACAAGCCGTCAAAGTTGTCGATTCTCAAGTTGAGCCCCACCACCAAAAACACGCCTATGGCCATGTGAACGAGCAATTTTTTGTTGGCACCCATGCCCATGATGTCGTCTTTGAGGCCCATGAAAAAGATGGGAATCCCAGCCCCCAAAACACCCATCCATTGGGTCATTTGAGCAGGTAAGTTCTGGAAAGAAATCTGCTACCGAAAGTTTCTTGCTATACA
>JBELJW010000109.1:0-7593 GCA_042089975.1 Flavobacteriales bacterium
ACATCAACAACCAAGCTTTCTTCACCTTGTTGAAGACCAGCTTGGAGCGGAGTTTTTGGGGAGTGTATCGCCGCCAGATCAAAACGGCAAAAAACAATATTCCCGCCGACACCATCAACAAAATGTCAGTGGAAGTGGGGTTGTAGGTCTCTCCTATGGATTGAAGCAGCATGGTTTGGGTGTTCAGAATGCGGTCAAGTTAATTCACCCAACTTGGATTTTGACCGCGATGCCATTTCTTTGGCTGCATGAAGCCAAACACAACATCTGCCATCATTCTGCTTGGGGGGCTTGCCCTGGCCCTTTTGGGGGTGACGTTCAAATTGAACCACCTCATGGGTGCGGAACCGATCTTCAACGCCGGCGCCTTGGGGGTGGTGTTGGGCTTGCTGCTTTGGGTGCGTGACCTTTTTCGCAACAGGAGGGAACAGAAGTGAAGCGATTGGTGGTGGGCATTTGGTCCCTGGTGGCCGCTTCGAGTTTTGTCGCGCAATTCTGTGGCGCAGGATACAATGACGCCATCGACCGCATTCAACAAGAGGCTTCCCTTCTCCAAGGGGACCAAGAGCGCCTGGTCTTGGTGGGCAGCTCCTCCTTTCGTTTCTGGCCCCAAACCGACACGGTGTTTGCCCACTACGAAGTGGTCAATGCGGGTTTTGGTGGCTCGTGCTTCGAGGACCTTTGGCGCTTGCGTGGGCCTTTGATCTACGCCCTCCAGCCAGACGTGTTGTTGGTGTACGAGGGCGACAATGACCTGTTCGATGGCGTCCCTGAGCCACTCATCCTGGACGCGGCGTCACGCCTGCTGCAAGAGTTGGCCCAAAAGCTTCCGGCCACACGTTTGGTGGTGGTGGCCCCAAAGGCGAGCCCTGCCAGGTACCACCTTTCCCAGGATTACGCGTCCCTCAATGCCAAATTGAAGTCACTTGTGGAGGAACAGGGTGCCACGTGGGTGGACTTTTGGAGCGCCCAGCACAATCAGGATGGCGCGCTAAGAGACGATCTCTTCCTTTCAGATCAACTTCACCTCAACCGCAAAGGGTACGCCGTTTGGGTGGAATCCTTGAGGAAACAGGTCCCATGGTTGGACCCCAACAAGAAAGTCCGGGATTAAAGCAGGTTGATGCGGCTTGCAAGCACATCCTTGTACGATCCGCCCACGGGGATCTCTTTTTCAATGCCTTCCACGCGAATGTTGGCGTACTTCATGCTTTCGATGACGTCCAAATTCACGATGTAGCTTCTGTGCACCCTCACAAAGCGACGGTCTGAAAGCTTGCGCTCGACCTCCTTCATGGTGCTGTGGATGGTGTACGACTCTTCTCGGGTATGAACCACAACGTAGTCCTTGAGTGCCTCCACAAAAAGGAGGTTTTCATGCTTCACCCGGATCAAGCGGCTGCGGTTCTTCACAAAAATGACCTCTGCATCCTCCTTGTGCTCGGCCATACTGCGGAGAAAGTCCGCCTCCGTCTTGAGCTCCTGCTCTTTGGAGTGTTTGTGCAACGCCATTTCCACAGCGGTCTGGATGTCCACTTCTTTGAATGGCTTGAGAATGTAGCCGTGGGGCTCGGCCAGTTTGGCTTGAGACAAGGTGTTCTCATCCGCATAGGCTGTCAAAAACACCACGGGGATGTCGAGGTTTCTCTTGATCTCTTCCGCGGCCGCGATGCCATTCATTTCCCCTTTGATCATGATGTCCATCAACGCCAAATCGGGTTTGTGCTTCAACGCCATTTCAATGGCCTTTTCGCCGTTGTCGGCGGTGGCCACGACGTTGTATCCAAGCTTGTCGAGACAACGCTCGATGTCCTTCCTGACGATGCTCTCGTCCTCCGTCACCAAAATGTTGATGGCCATGGGTTTGATTTGCTGTTGTGGGTGGTGGTTTGCGGGACGCAAACTCACGTAGATGGGGTAAATCTAACCAAAAAGCTGCAGCCCTTTCGCCCCTGGTCTGTGCTGGTTACCACCAACTCACCGTCGATTTGTTCGGTCAATGCCTGGACCAAATACACCCCCAGAGAATCGTTCTTGGAAAAGTCCATCCCTTTGGGCAAGCCTACCCCCTCGTCGGACACCTCCAACTCAACGCCTCCGCCTTCGGTGTGCTGAATGCGAAGGGTGATGACCCCTTGGGATTGATCGGGGAACGCATACTTCAATGCGTTGGACACCAATTCATTGGTGATCAAACCACACGGAATGGCCTGCTCCAGGCTGAGGTACACTTCGTCGAACACCGTCTGCAACACCACTTCGCAATCCGACCGTGAATAGCTCTGAATGAGGTTGGCGCTGAGGCGCTGCAAGTACTCTGCAAAACTGATGTTGGCAAAGTCGGTGTTCCTGTACAACGACTCGTGGATGAAGCTCATCGTGGCGATGCGGTTGGTGCTTTCCTCGAGGAGGTTGAGGGTCTCGGGGTCCTTCACAAAAGATTTTTGAAGGTTCAGCATGCTGCTGATGACCTGGAGGTTGTTCTTGACACGATGGTGCACCTCCTGAAGCAACACTTCCTTCTCCTTCAATGCGCTTCGAATGGCGCGGTCGATTTCTTTCCGCTCAGTGATGTCGTACGCGATGCAACTGATTTCCCTCTGATCGTCTCCCAGTGACACCGGGTTCAAAAACACTTGGTACCAGCGGCTGTCGCCATGGATGGTCTTCAATGGAAGCTCAAATTGCTGGGGCTTTCCCTCCATGGCCCTCAAGAACAAGCGCAACTGGCCTTGGTAAGGCTCCTCATCCACCACCCTAGAAATGTCCTCAATGAAAGATCTGCCGCTGTCAAACGTCAACCCAAAGTCGTATTCAAAAATCTCCTTGAAGTTTTTGTTGAAGGCATTGACGTGATCCGCGCCATCCATGGTGAACATGATCATGTTCTCTGTGGAGTCGAAAATCGATTCGAGTTTGGCGCTTTGCGTTCGGGCCCTGGCTTCGTGCAAACGCATGTCTGTGATGTCCAAGAAGATGCCCCTGACGTTGGTGGGTTTGCCTTGCTCGTTGTGTTGAATGGAGGCACCCCCCAGCATGGTCAGTGTTTCCCCATTGGCCGCGATGAATTTTCGCTCTTCCCGACTTCCTTCCAAAGCCTTCATCCATTTTTTGCCTCGACTTGGCAATCCTTGAACGACATCGTGCACCGTTCTTTTGGACAACTCCACCTCGGAATATCCCAAAAGCTCGTTGAAGGATGGGTTGGTGTAGGTGAAAAACCCTTGGTCGTCCAAGGTGAAAATCGCATCGTTCGCACCCTCCAAAATGGCACGGTACCTCGCTTCACTTGCTTCCAATACCTCTCTTGACAGCTTCGCTTCTGTGATGTCACGGCCCACAGCCATCGCCCCAAACGTTCCCTCTTCTTCGTTCTGCAGCAGCGCCACCGTCAAATACATGGGAAACACTTCTCCGTTCCTTCGTCTACCCACAGTTTCACCTGAGAAATTCCTGTCTTCAAGGAGGGAACCACGAACCCGTTCCGCCTCTGTTTTGGTCGAGACAAAATCCAGGAAGGTGTAGGTCGATGGATCTTCCCCCATGTCCAACCCAAACTCCACCGCAAAGGCATGGTTGTACTGGGCAAGGGAACCATCGGGTTCAAAGGCCACAATCATGTCGATGGAAGATTCAATGATCGACCGGTTCAAACGTTCTGTGTCGGCAAGAAGTTTTTGCGTGGCTTTGTGACGCTTGATTTCCTCCTTCAACAAGTGGTTCGCCTCTTCCGCCAAAGTGGCACGCATTTGCTCTCGAACCAATGCCACGCGTGTGCGCAAATCTGAGAGAGTGACTTGCACTGCGGCAGAGCGATCGTGGAAGGACAATGTCATTCGAATCCCCACCTCCACCATGTCGTCTGTGCCTGACTTCATTCGGACCTCCCTGTACGGTGGCCTCTCCCCTTCTTGCACCCTACGGATGTCCTCTTGCAACACCGCTTGGTCGTCTTCGTGAAACAAGGAGACAAATTCCTCGTCGTACACTTCGTCTTCCAAGCGAAGGCCCATCAAATCCAACACCCCTGGGTTGCTGTACTTCACCTTTCCATCCACCATCAACAACAGACCAATGGGACTGGTTTCCACAAGCATCCTGAACCGCTCCTTCGTTTGGAGCAAATCCAATTCTGTTCTTTTTCGTTCGGTGATGTCGTAGACCATCAACACGGTTTGGTTGGTGGTCGTGTCTGTTGATTTGGTCGCTTCCAGATGGATGATGGCACCTTGTTGGGTGGTTCCCTGCAACTCCACCCGAGAACGGGCAAACTTTCTCGCACCCAATCGCTGCCAATCCCTTGTGTTCACCAAATCCATGATGTCTTGCCCCACAGGCAATTCCTTCCAGCCAAACAAAATAGCAAATTGCTCGTTGGCATCCACAATCTCTGTGCCGTCGAGAAATGCAATCCCTTCCATGGCATGCCTTGCCAAGGACCTGAATCTTTGTTCGCTGTCGCGGATGACCTGTTCGTAAACGGTACGTTCGCTGATGTCCCTGATTTGGACCATGATGCGTCCATCTTCCATGGGAACAGCCTTCCATTCGGCATCGAACATGGATCCTGTCAAACGCCTTGCCACACAGCGCATTTTCGCTGCCCTCCCTTGGAGCACCCTCTCGTGTTTGGATTGAAAAAGGCCCACTTCATCTCCTGCCAAAGACCACAATCCTTCTTGGGTGTCCCAAAAGTTCTTTACCCCTGGTTTTTTGGAAGACCAATCCAACATTCTGCAGGCCTGTGAATTCCAAGCCACAGGTTTTTTGCCTTGGACCAAAATCATGGCCTCTGGGCACGCTTCCAGAAGTTGCAAATCGGTTTTTGTCATGGCGTCATCTCTTCAGTTTGCCATCGCGTCGCCTGTCCACTTTCGAACCATCGACCCTGCGAAGCTTGCCGTACTTGTAAAGGTACTCGTGAAGCAGCACACCTTCTTGATCGTAGGTCCTCCACTTCTTGTGTTTGACGCCGCTCTCATACTTTCCCTCCTCTGCCTTTGCACCTGACGGATGAAAATACTTGTGTTTCCCAATGGGTTGACCAAAGGCAAACTCCCCTCGAAATCGGGGAAATCCATCCCCATAACTCTCGGTCCATACACTGTCCTTCTGCCCAAACAAATAACGGCCTTCGATTTGATCGTCGTTGACTGAGATGCGCCAAAACCCCTCCCTTTCCCCATTTTCATAGCGTCCTTCCACAAGAGATTGACCCAAGGTGTCCCATTCCACAAACAACCCATTCAATGCACCATTGCTGTACTCCTCTTTTCTGTGAATGTCCCCTGTGGCGTGCCACCATGTCCAAAGTCCATCCAATGCCCCACGGTCGTATTTTCCTTCCTGCTCTTTGTCGCCATTTTCTCTAAAAAACATCCACAACCCCTCCCGCTGATCGTCTTTGTAGGTGCCACTTGTTTTGATTTTGCCATTGGGCCAATACGTCTTCCATGGTCCATCCTTCTTTCCATTCATTTTTGTGATGCCCTCGGCCACCAATTCGTCCTTTGCAAACACTGCCCCACCAATCAAGTTTCCTGACGCACTGAACGACCGACTCACTCCTTCTTTGACACCATCCACATAGGTTGTGGTCGAGGCAAGGGTCCCATCGGCGCGCCTGGTTTCTTGCACCACAATTTCAGGAGCTGCCTTTTGGGTTTGAAGCACCAAAGTCCCCATGTCGTATTCCAAAACTTCCACCACAGAACCCCTTGCATCAAAGAATTGGAAAAAGCCATGTTTCAACCCCTCTTTGAAAAAACCAGTCTCCAGGACACGACCTGAAGGGTGAAACCTCTTCCAAGGCCCTGTTTTTCTTTCGAGTTCATCGAACCGATTGAAAGATTCGGAGGCCACCAATCGATCGTTTTTGAACCACCTGAATCCATGCGGAAGTCCTTGGAGATTGAATTGCATAGATTTCCCCTCCCTTTTGTTTTTTTCATAGAACAACTCCCATTGAGGCTTTCCGTTGGAATGAAAGTGCACATGCCGTCCCTCCTTTGTCCCGCGCATCCAAACCAATGAGTCCGTGAGAACATCGTTGTCCCAAAGCACCTGAACGCCAGATTTGATTCCTTGGTCAAATGTGGTTGATTCCGACAGCTTTCCATTGGTATAAAAGGACCACGTTCCGTGCGGTTGACGATTTCTTCTTTCCCCTTCGCTCAAGAGCACACCTTGATCCGAGTAGCTCGACCAGATGCCTTCTGGTTGTCCATCCACAAAACAGCCCTCGCTTGCGATCACTCCATTTGCATGCTGAAAAGTCGTCCAAACACAATCTTCTGTATTTTTTTGAGTCCAGCCCAAAATGGGTTGTCCACAGCATACAATGATGAAATACTTTTTTAAAAAAGAGAGAGTAGTTGTAGTAGGCATGTGGATGAATGGGAAAACTAACGATTGCAGGTATTGTTTTTCGCGTTGTTCACCAACCATTCACAAAAATGATTCTGAATTGTGCAATCCAATCGATTGAGGGTCAAAAGATGAGATTGCTTTTGCACATGTTGTGGACAGCACTGAGACGCAACAACTTCCTATGTTTTTCGATGTGGACAAGGTGCTGAAAGCGGTCGAAAACACGTTCGGAAAAACAACCAAAAAGATTTGGTCAGGAAGGGGGTTGTGTGGCCTAGGCGAAGTCCATCGCAACTCCAAAAAAAGTTCTTGGGAGATGTCGACAGCGTCATGAACGGTCATTGTGGGTATTTTCGAACCATGATTGTAAGCATTGGATGTGATCACGCTGGTCCCGCGTTGAAAACACGAATTTCGGCCCATTTGGCTGCCAAAGGACATGAATTGTTGAACCGGGGCACAGACAGTTTGGACAGTGTGGATTACCCTGATCACGCGCATGCCGTGGCCGACGATGTGGGCACAGGAAACGCGGAGCTTGGCATCTTGATTTGTGGATCTGCGAATGGAGTGGCCATGACCGCCAACAAACACCAGGAGGTGCGTGCGGCCATTGCGTGGACGCCAGAAGTGGCAGCACTTGGCAGGCAACACAACGACGCCAATGTGTTGTGCATCCCGGCACGGTTCGTGTCCGAAGAGACCGCCATGGAAATGGTGGATGTGTTTTTGGCCTCTGAATTTGAAGGGGGGCGTCACGGCCGAAGAGTAGGCAAAATAGCGTGTGCACTGTCTCTGTTTTTGGTGGGCATCGTTGGGGCGATGAACGCCCAAGGAGAGGGTAGGTTGGAAGCGGTGAATTTGGATGAGCGGCAAATGAAGGTCCACCTGAGCATTTTGGCCAGCGATGGCTTTGAGGGGCGCGAAACAGGAGAGCCAGGCCAGCGTCGTGCCGCACAATACCTTGAGGCCTACTATGCGTCCCTTGGGTATGAGCCCTGCAACAAGGGGTCCTTTTTTCAAAATGTGCCCTTGGTGAATACACAGATCCGAGGAGGTGAAATGATGGTGCTTGAGGACACCTTGAAGTTGGTGGACGATGTTTTGGTCTACCCTGGATTGGACGTCACAAACTGGAAGTCGGAAGGATTGACGTTTGTCGGATATGGCATTCAATCCAAGCAGTGGAACGACTACAAGAAATACAAGGGCGGCGGAGTGATG
>JBELJW010000110.1:0-7526 GCA_042089975.1 Flavobacteriales bacterium
GTTGCGACACCCTGAAGCTTTGGAATGGGAAGGACAAGCCATCGACGAAAATATCGTCAAATACACTGCCCAAAGGGTAGAGGAATTCCTCGGATTTGTTCATTCTTTTGGAAGACCACCGATAGGCATCCCCAAAGCCCGAAGGATCCGTGAAGGCCGTCCAGATCAGCCCCAAACTGTCGTTGGTTGACGTTGGTGGGATGGCGAACCAACTGCTGTCCAGTGCTGGAACGGAAGGCATGGTGGTGGTGGCTGACAAATCGTAGGATTGCTCCCCCTCTATCCATGTGGCCCGTATCCCATATTCGACGCCTTCCTGGCCATACGTTGAAGGCTCCGCAAGGCCTGTGTAAACGCACAAATCAAAGTCCGTCAGCACCTCCAAGGAGACCCCCAAGAAGTCGGCCGCAGCCGCCAATGCCTCTGGCGGCAAATCCCCTGAGCACAACGCAGGCAATTCCACCTCTTCTCCGTCCACCGTCATGACCACTTCTGCATTCCCCACAAAAAGCTCAGGGAGCGTGGAGGCATCCGTGGCTTCGAAATACCCCTGTGTCGTGGTCAACAAGACCAAAGGCGCCTCGTCCAACCGCAAGCTTGCCTCCATCACTCCCTGGGGCGGAATGTCCGGGAGATCCACTTCCACCAAGGTGGTGCATCCCACCACCCCCGTCAAAAGGAGCACAAAAGCGACAAGATTCAGGAGATGTGGTGATTTCATGGGTGCAAAATTAACCGGAGCGCATGCGATGTCCCCTTTCGCTTGGTGAAAAAACTTAAACATGGCCGAGATGTTCTCTTCGTTTGCCTGACTACTTTTGGACCCAACTCGCAACCATGCTCAATCGCCGCCATCTCAGGATCAAAATCCTGCAAGTTTTGTTTGGATACTACCAAGATGAGGAACGCGACGTCGTGCGGGCCCGAAAGGCATTGGACCACAGCACGGTCAAGATGCAAGAGCTGTACCTGATGCTGCTCGACATGGTGGGGTCCATGCAAGCCTTGGCCATTGACCGCATCGAAGCGGGGTACAAGAAGCAACTGCCTTCACCGGAAGACTTGAACCCCAACACGAAGTTTGTGACCAACAAACCCCTGCGGGTCTTGGCCAACAGCAAGAACCTGGAGAAAGCATGCGCGTCTACAGGTGTGGGCTGGGCCAACCGACAAGAACTGCTGCGCGCCATCTTCAAAGGGATGTTGGACAATGAAGAGTACCAGGAGTACATGGCCAATGAGGAGCGTGGGTTCCAAGTCGACCGCGAGAGCTTGGTCCGGATGTTCCGCAAACACATGGTGAACTTTGACTTGTTCCAAGACATGCTGGAAGAGGAGAGCATCTTCTGGGTGGACGACCTCGATTTGGCAGCGAGCATGGCCATCAAAACCATCAAAACCATCAAAGAAGGCGACGAGGATGTCGAACTTCTTCCTTTGTGGAGGGACGACGACGACGACAAAGCTTTCATGGAAGGTCTTTTCACGCAGACCCTTGCACTCGGTGAGGCCAGTGAGGAGCACATCAAAGAGGGGGCGCAAAATTGGGAACTCGAGCGCATCGCCACCACCGACCGCATCCTGATGAAAATGGCCTTGGCAGAAGCCCAAACCTTCGACTCCATCCCCTTGAAAGTAACCCTCAACGAGTACATCGAATTGAGCAAGTACTACAGCACCCCCAAGAGCCACGGATTCATCAATGGCATCTTGGACCAGTTGTTCACGCAATTGAAAGAGAGCGGAGGCATCAAAAAAGTCGGACGGGGATTGATCGAATGACCATGGTGTCCAGGCGCAACCTCCTCCATGCACTTGCTGTTGTCGCGCTGGCCTCCTGGGCCGCTTGTGACCAGCCCCAAGTGCCGGGCACGCAAGCCATCGTCATCCCTGGGACGGCAGCGGAAGGTGGGGCCCAAACCGTGGCAAGGCCCACCCTAGTGTTCCAAGACACGCTCCATGCATTTGGCACCATCAGCGAGGGCCACGTGGTGACCCATCGATTTTCATTCCGCAACAACGGTCCTGGACAGGCCTTGATCGCCGATGTGTCCACCACGTGTGGTTGCACGGTCCCCAAGACTTGGCCACGGCATGCCTTGGCACCAGGCGAAGAAGGTGTCGTCGAAGTCGCCTTCGATTCCCACGACAAATCGGGGCCTCAAGACAAGGTCGTCTCCGTCGTGGCCAACACAGACCCCAGCGTCGTGCGTTTGCATCTTGTGGGGGAAGTGTTGACTTCCCATTGACGCAGGAACCCACTCGATGGGTACATTTGGGCCATGATCTCGAACCTTCTTCTCCAAGCAGCTGCCGGAGGCAGCAGCATGTCCACATTGCTCATGTTGTCGGGCATGTTTGCCATCATGTACTTGTTCATGATTCGGCCCCAAATGAAGCGCCAAAAGGAAGCCCAAAAATACCGTGAAGCTGTCAAAAAGGGGGACCATGTGGTCACCATAGGCGGGTTGCACGGCAAAGTCGTTTCCGTCAGTGAAAAAACCGTTGTGGTGGACATGGAGTCTGGCAAGGCACGTCTGGACAAATCCTCTTTGTCCCCCAATGGCGCAGCAGACACGCAAGAGCTCGAAGCGAAGACCAAATGACCTCCCGGCCGAGCATGCCCCTTCTGGTGGCCCTGGCACCAGTGGTTCTTTTGGTCTGCCTTCTTGGCGCAGATGTCGTCTTCTTTGGAGAAGACAGCTCCTACGGTTCCAACCAAATCGCGTTGCTCCTTGCGGCATTGAGTGCAGGTGCACTGGGGATGGCCAGAGGCACCACTTGGGCGTCCATTCGCGAGGCCATCGCCCACAGCATTGGCACGGCCACTGAGGCCCTCTTGATCCTGCTGCTCATCGGCGCTTTGTCGGGAACTTGGCTTCTCGCAGGCATCATCCCCGCCTTCATTCACTATGGCATGATGGTGTTGCAGCCAGGCATCTTTTTGTTCGCAGCCTGCATTGTTTGTGCCGTGCTCTCTCTCGCCACAGGCAGTTCGTGGGGGACCGTAGGCACGGTGGGCATTGCACTGATTGGCATTGGACAGGCCATGGGCCTGTCTGAAGGATGGGTGGCCGGCGCCATCATCAGTGGCGCCTACTTTGGCGACAAGATGTCCCCGCTCAGCGACACCACGAACCTCGCACCTGCCGTGGCAGGAACAGATTTGGTCACGCACATCCGCTACATGCTCTACACCACAGGCCCAAGCATTGCCGTCGCCCTTTTGGTCTTTCTGGCCGTGGGCTTCACTGGAGGTGCCGCAGATGCCAATGCCACCTTGGCGCCTGGATTTGCAGAAGCTGTGTCAGGTGCTTTCAACATCCACTTGGGCCTTTTCCTCGCCCCCGCTGTCGTGCTGGTCATGATTGCGCGCAAGGTGCCCGCCGCCCCTGCCCTCTTTGTCGGAGTGCTCCTCGGCGCATTGACTGCCGTGGTGTTCCAACCCGATGTCGTTGCTTCAGTCGCCGGCCCCGAATGGGGAGGTGCCGCAGCCGCTTACATCGCTTCCATGCAGGCGATGGCCTTGGATGTCAGTGTGGTGACAGGCCACGAATTGGCTGACAAACTGTTGAGCTCGAGTGGCATGGCAGGCATGCTCAACACGGTGTGGCTGATCGTTTGTGCCATGACGTTTGGGGCCGTGTTGCAAGCCACCGGCATGCTTTCGCGGTTGACACAAGCCCTTGTCGGAGGCGTCAACAGTGCCCTGGGATTGATTGGCCGCACCGTTGGAGCCTGCTTGGCATTCAATGTCCTCGCTTCGGACCAGTACATCGCCATCGTTGTACCAGGCAAAATGCTGGGAAGTGCCTACCAAAAACAGGGACTTGCGCCCGAAAACTTGAGCCGAACGTTGGAAGATGCTGGCACGGTGACGTCGGTCCTCATCCCGTGGAACACCTGTGGTGTTGCCCAAAGTGGCATCCTTGGCGTGGCGACCTTGGCCTATGCGCCGTATTGCATCTTCAACTGGGTGTCTCCGCTCATGACTTTGCTGGTGGCGGGACTTGGATGGAACCTGAGAATGCTTTCCGAAGCGCCGACCCCAGAGATCCGGCCCGAGGTGTGAACGAGTTGACTGCAAAATTGTTGCTCCCACATGCCGCCCCTTCAACACCCCACCCCAGACCAAAGGCAAGACCGTCTGGTGGTCACTGGGGCGTCGGAACACAACCTGAAGAATGTCGACTTGGAACTGCCCCGCAACCAACTCGTGGTGTTCACGGGAGTGAGCGGCAGCGGAAAGTCCAGCCTGGCGTTTGACACGCTCTACGCTGAGGGCCAAAGGCGATTTCTGGAGACCCTGAGTGCCTATGCCCGACAATTCCTTGGCGGCCTGAAACGCCCCAAAGTAGAAAGCATCACAGGTTTAAGTCCGGTGGTGGCCATTGAGCAAAAAACCGTATCCAAAAACCCACGTTCCACCGTGGGCACCGTCACCGAAGTCCATGACTTTTTGCGATTGCTGTATGCGCGTGCTGCCGATGCCTTTTCCCTAGAGACAGGCGAGCCCATGGTCCGGTACACCGATGCGCAAATTGCAGAGAACATCCTTGCGCGATTTGAAGGTGAAAAGCTCTTGCTGTTGGCGCCCATGGTCCGCGGGAGGAAAGGTCATTACCGGGAGTTGTTCGAACAAATCATGCGGCAGGGCTATGTGCGCGCTCGTGTGGACGGACACCTCAAGGAGCTCGAGCCCGGGTTCAAGGTGGACCGATACAAGGTCCACGACATCGAGGCTGTGGTCGACCGCATTGTGGTGCGCTCCCAAGACCAAGCACGCATCTTCAAATCCGTGCAGACTGCACTCGCACTAGGAAAGGGCACCATGGCGGTCATGCCGCTCGAAGGAAACGATCCCATCCACTTCAGCAGGAACCTGATGTGCCCGTCCACAGGACTTGCCTACCCCGATCCGGAACCCAATCTGTTCAGCTTCAACAGCCCATATGGCGCCTGTCCCACCTGCAATGGATTGGGAAAGGTCGCCGAAGTGGACCCCGAGACCTTGATGCCCGATCCGGCGGCCACCGTCAAGCGTGGAGGCATCGCCCCTTTGGGCAAGCTGAAGGACAATTTGACCTCACGCATTGTGGCCTCCATCCTGGCCGGACACAATATCTCCCCTTCCACCCCAGTGGGCAAAATCCCGGAGGCGGTGATGGGAGAAATTTTGTACGGCACAGATCGAGAGGTGAAGCTTCAGGACAAAGGGGGCATTCGAGGAGGCACCGTCCCCTTTGAAGGTCTGGTCGCCGCCATCGTACGGTCAGCCCAAAAAGCCAAGTCCATTCCCCTTCGCCGTTGGGCCCAGTCCTTCATGCACAAGGTCACCTGCCCCACTTGCGATGGCGCTCGATTGAAGCCTGTCAGCCTTCAATTCCGGCTTGGCGGAAAAAACATTGGGGAATTGGGGCATCTCGACTTGGTCGATCTCGCAGCCTTCTTGGAAGGCCTAGAAGGACAGCTTTCCGAGAAGCAAGCCATCATCGCCCAAGCACCGTTGAAGGAGGTGCGCGCCAGGCTTGGGTTTCTTTTGAACGTGGGTTTGGGGTACCTCAGCTTGGACCGCCCTACTCGAAGCATCAGTGGCGGAGAAGCACAACGCATCCGACTGGCCACCCAAATTGGCAGCCGACTGACGGAGGTCCTCTACATCCTCGATGAGCCAAGCATCGGACTCCACCAAAGGGACAACCGCAAATTGATCGATAGCCTTTGTGCCCTCCGAGATGCTGGCAACTCGGTGATTGTGGTGGAGCACGACGAGGACATGATGCTTGCAGCGGACCACCTTGTGGACATTGGCCCAGGAGCGGGTGTGCATGGCGGGGCCATCGTGGCACAAGGACCTCCCAATGCCCACCTCGCCTCGGCATCGGTGACCGCACAATTCCTCAACGGCGAAAAACGCATCTCCCTTCCCAAAAAGCGCCGCAAGGGACACCGAAAGAACCTTATTTTGAAGGGAGCCACAGGCCACAACCTGCAAAAGGTTGACTTGAAACTGCCACTGGGATGCTTGATTGGCGTCAGCGGCGTCAGTGGAAGCGGAAAGAGCACCCTCGTCAACCAGACGTTGTTGCCCGCCCTTCTCAATCACCTGCACGACGACATCCGCATCCCGTTGCCCCACAAGCGCATCATGGGGATGCAGCACATCGACAAGTGCATTGCCATTGACCAAAGCCCCATCGGACGGACGCCACGCTCCAACCCAGCCACCTACACCGGCTTGATGGACCTCATCCGGACGCAGTTCACGCTGCTCCCTGAAGCAAAAATCAGAGGATACAAGAAGGGCAGATTCTCGTTCAATGTCACTGGGGGGCGCTGTGAAACATGCAAGGGTGCTGGGGTTCGAACCGTGGAAATGAACTTCCTGCCCGATGTGCATGTCACCTGCGAAACGTGCCAAGGCAAGCGCTTCAACAGAGAAACGTTGGAGGTGCGTTACAAGGGCAAAAGCATTGCAGATGTGTTGGCCATGACCGTGGACGATGCCTTCGTCTTCTTTGAAGCCATCCCCAAAATTCACCGCATCACCTCCACCCTGCGTTCTGTGGGATTGGGCTACATCAACTTGGGGCAACAAAGCACCACATTGAGTGGTGGTGAGGCACAACGTGTGAAACTTGCCTCGGAACTTGCAAGGGTGGGCACGGGAAACACGCTCTACATCTTGGACGAACCGACCACGGGGCTTCATTTTCAAGATGTGCAAATGCTGATTGATGTGCTTCATCGGTTGGTGGACCAGGGGAACACCGTGGTGGTCATCGAGCACCAACTCGATGTGATCAAGGTCTGCGACCATGTGGTCGACGTCGGGCCTGAAGGAGGAAAGCATGGAGGGACGATTGTGGCCCAAGGCACCCCTGAACAAGTGGCGGAAGCACCTCAAAGCCACACCGGCAAGTACCTCAGGGAGCTTCTCGCGAGATAAAGACTCTTCCAAAAGTTTGGGCCGGGGGTGGAGTTGGTGCATCTTCCCTTCATGAAGAAGCATCCACAATTGCCCTGGGCAGAAATCAAAAGCAACGACAGCTGGTCGATTTTCAAAATCATGAGCGAGTTCGTTGAGGGCTACGAAACCTTGCAGCGCATTGGACCTTGCGTCAGCATTTACGGCTCGGCAAGAACAGGACCAGAAACAGAAACGTACAAAGCTTCACGCGCTGTGGCCTCGGCCTTGGTCGATGCGGGATATGGTGTGATCACGGGCGGTGGTCCAGGGGTCATGGAAGCGGGCAACCGAGGTGCACAAGACCGTGAAGGCGTTTCTGTGGGGCTCAACATCGAGCTCCCCTTCGAGCAAAGTCACAACGATTACATCAATGCAGACACTTGCCTTCACTTTGACTATTTCTTCGTGCGAAAGGTCATGTTTGTGAAATACAGCCAAGCCTTTGTGGTGATGCCCGGAGGGTTTGGCACAATGGACGAGCTTTTTGAGGCCTTGACCTTGATGCAGACAGAGAAAATCAAGAAGCAACCGATTGTCTTGTACGACAGCACATTCT
>JBELJW010000111.1:0-7509 GCA_042089975.1 Flavobacteriales bacterium
GCAGCGGAGGAAGCTCCAGCAGCGGAGGAAGCTCCAGCAGCGGAGGAAGCTCCAGAACCAACCCCAACGGAACCTCGTGAATTGGCATTGCCAACAGGAGATTTTGATTGGGATTCTTTTGAGAGCGAGCAAGACGAGTATTCCTCCGAAGAGCGTCAGCGCTTGGAGAGTTTGTACGAGGCGAGCTTGACCCTCATCACCGAGAAAGAGGTGGTGGAAGGCACCATCATTGCCATTGGCAAGAAGGAAGTTGTGGTGAACATCGGCTACAAGTCCGAAGGTGTCATTGGCGCATCTGAGTTCCGCTACAACCCTGAGCTGAAAATTGGCGACAAGGTTCCAGTGTTCATCGAGAAGCAGGAGGATGCCAATGGTCAACTTGTGGTGAGCCACAAGACTGCCCGAATCTATGATGCTTGGGACAAGGTGAACAAAGCCAAAGAAGAGGACATGATCATCCAAGGTTCGGTCAAATGCCGCACCAAAGGTGGACTCATTGTGGACGTGTTTGGTTTGGAGGCTTTCTTGCCTGGCTCCCAAGTGGACGTCAAGCCCATCCGTGACTTCGACGAGTACGTCGGCAAGCAGATGGAGTTCAAGGTGGTCAAAATCAACCAGGAGTACAAGAATGTCGTCGTGTCGCACAAGGCCTTGATTGAGGCTGAGCTCGAAGAGCAAAAGCGCTTGATCATTCAAGGCCTCGAAGTTGGACAGGTTTTGGAGGGCACGGTCAAGAACATCACTTCTTACGGTGTTTTCGTCGACCTCGGAGGTGTCGATGGATTGGTGCACATCACCGACATGAGCTACGGACGTGTCGGCCATCCTGAAGAGATGGTGGAAGTGGACGAGAAAATCAATGTTGTCATCCTGAATTTTGACGACGACAAGAAGCGCATCGCCCTCGGCATGAAGCAGCTGACCCCTCATCCATGGGATGCCTTGTCAGAGGACTTTGTGGAAGGAGCCAAGGTCAAGGGACGCGTGGTCGTCATGGCCGACTACGGTGCATTCGTTGAGATTGCTCCCGGTGTTGAAGGCTTGCTCCACGTCAGCGAAATTTCATGGTCACAGCACTTGCGCAGTGCCCAGGACTTCCTCAACGTCAACGATGAAATTGAATGCGTTGTCTTGGGCATCGACCGAGAGGACCGCAAAATGTCTCTGGGGCTCAAGCAATTGTCCAAAGATCCATGGGAGGACATCGAAGCGCGTTACCCTGTGGAGTCAAAGCAAAAAGGCAAGGTCCGCAACTTCACCAACTTCGGCCTGTTCGTCGAGTTGGAGGAAGGCATCGACGGCCTTGTCCACATCTCGGACCTCAGTTGGTCCAAGAAAATCAAGCACCCATCTGAATTCTGCAATGTCGGAGACGAGATTAAAGTGGTGGTGCTCGAGTTGGACAAGGAAAACCGCCGCATGAGCCTCGGCCACAAGCAAATCGAAGAAAACCCTTGGGAGGTCTTTGAAAGTGTCTTCGCTGTTGGAAGCAAGCACCAAGCCACTGTGTTGAAAGTTGAAGGTGGCCACGCGACCATTGCATTGCCCTATGGCCTGGAAGGCACTTGCCACAGCAAGCACCTGAACAAGCAAGATGGTGGCGCTCTCGGAGCGGACGACCAAGCTGAATTTGTGGTGTTGGAGTTCAACCGCAATGCGAAGCGCATCACGGTGAGTCACTTGCGCACCTACGAAGAAGGACCTGCAAAGTCTGATTTACCCAAAAAGCCACGTTCCTCTGGAGGAGGCGGTGGCGGTGGAGGCTCCACACGCATGATGGACGAAGTGAACTCGAGCGTCGAGAAGAGCACGTTTGGTGACTTGAGCGTTTTGACTGCCCTCAAGGAGCAGATGAACGATGAGCCTGACGCGCCAGCTGAAGCAAAAGAAGAAAAGAAAGCTGCGCCCAAAAAGAAGGCTGCGCCCAAAAAGAAAGCCGCAGCCAAAAAGAAGGAAGAGGCTCCAGCGGAAGAAGTTGAGGCTCCTGAGGCCAAAGCAGAAGACGCAGATGCCAAGGCGGACGACGCATCTGACGAAGGCAAAGAGTAATGCTTTTCAAGAAACACGACAAGAAAGGAGGCCCTGTGGGTCTCCTTTTTTTTGCCCGTATCTTTGGTGCTTGAAATGCAGAACCAAGTTCTGATCCCTCCGCCGCAATTTGCGCTGATCCTCGATCGACTGGCACACCAGTTGATTGAGCACCACGATTTTTCTGAGACTGACCTTGTGGGACTTCAACCCAGAGGATCTCGCTTGGCTGAAAGGCTCACAGCAAGACTCAAAGAGCTCTTGCCGGAGGTGAATGTCCGCTGCGGCAAACTGGATGCAACTTTCTTTAGGGACGACTTCAGGACCCATGCTAAACCCCTCCATCCCAATGTCAATGACATGGAGTTTGATGTGGAAGGGCGCCATGTGGTGCTCGTGGACGACGTGCTGTTCACAGGGAGAACCATCCGGGCTGGCCTCGACGCATTGCTCGCTCACGGGCGACCAAATTCCGTGGCACTCGCGGTTTTGATTGACCGGCGGTTTTCCAGGGAGCTCCCCATTGAGCCGAATTACATCGGGAAACACATCGACAGCATTGGCGCACAGCACGTGAAAGTGGAATGGGCGGAGGAACACGGTGTGGACCAGGTCATCCTATTGAATGAGAAGCCGCAATGAGTGAAAATCAGACCTTGTCCAGTCCTCATCTCTTGGGCATCCGCGGGTTGTCCAGGGATGACATTGATTTGATTCACGCCACCGCCACCGAGTTCAAGGATGTGCTCAACCGCCCCATCAAGAAGGTCCCCTCACTGCGGGATTTCACAGTGGCCAACTTGTTCTTTGAGAACTCAACCCGCACGAGACTTTCTTTCGAACTGGCAGAGAAAAGATTGTCTGCAGACGTGGTCAATTTCTCCGCTGCGGGTTCCAGCGTGAAGAAGGGAGAGACCTTGGTGGACACGGTGAACAACATCTTGGCGATGAAGGTCGACATGGTGGTGATGCGTCACCCTCATCCTGGGGCCCATCAGTTTTTGGCCTCCAAAATCGACGTTCCCATTGTCAATGCAGGTGATGGCACCCATGAGCATCCCACCCAAGCTTTGCTCGATACCTTCAGCCTTCGGGAGAGTTTGGGCCAAGATCTGACCGGCAAAAACATTGCGATCGTAGGCGACATTCAACATTCCAGAGTCGCTCTCTCCAATCTTTTGGCTCTGAAGCGATTGGGCGCCAATGTGCGCGTGTGTGGACCCGAGACGCTGGTGCCTCGACATTTGCGGGAACTTGGGGTGGAGGTGAGCCATGACTTGGATGAGACCGTACAATGGGCAGACGCATTGAATATGCTGCGCATTCAGATGGAGAGGCAAGGTCCCGACGACGCGGTTCGTTTCTTTCCATCCTTGCGGGAATACACCATGCGGTTTGGGTTGACCATGGAGCGGCTTGAGCAGGCGAGCCGTCCGTTGACGATCATGCATCCGGGCCCCATCAACCGTGGAGTGGAGATCACCAGCGAAGTCGCGGACAGTGAACATGCCATCATCTTGGATCAGGTGGAAAATGGTGTGGCGGTTCGCATGGCTGTGTTGTATTTGCTCGCCCAGAGAAGGGGGTGAGCGAACCTCGCCCTGACAACCTATATTTGACCCAACGATTCACCATGAAGTTTACCATTGAACACCGCGACAACGTCGCCATTGTCACGAGCACTGTTGAAAAACTGGATGCTTTGCACGCCCCTGACTTGAAAGCCGAATTGGTTTCCCTAGGGAAATCTGGCCACCTCAATTTGGTCCTTGATCTCACCGAATCTCGCTATTGCGATTCCAGCGGATTGAGTGCTGTGCTGGTAGGCAATCGACTTTGTCGCGACGAAAACGGGACATTTGTCCTGTGCGGTCTTCAGCCTACGGTGGAGAAACTCGTCCAAATTTCTCAATTGGACAGGGTCCTCAACATTGTGCCAACCGTGAATGAGGCAGTTGATTTTGTCTACATGGAGGCCACAGAGAAGGAGGTAGATTCCAAAGATGACTCTACAGAAAGTTGATTTCAAACCCTCTACAATGAACCATTTTTCAGTGTTTCGCGCGGCTTTTGCCTTTTTCTTGTTGATGGCCACTTCATTGGTGCATGCACAATGTGAGGCAGACTTTGATTTTGGAGAATTGGAGTTTGGCGTGTCGCCGGACCCGGCATTGGAGGAGTCCTTCGTGGATGGCATGCTTGGTGAACCTTACATGGATGTGTTGCACATTTTGATTCCGGCCACTGCGGCTGGGATCGACGACACTTACCCGCCCACATTGCCTGTGGACAGCGTCATTGTGGCAGATGACGTTGTGAATGGTGAAAACGACTACTCAGGTGTGGTGTTCGTGGACATCGCCACGGAGGAAGCCTTCTTCGCGGAAGAAATCGGCTTGTCCTTGGTATACAACAACAACGGGGACAGCCCCAATGCATCTACTTTCCTTGGCGCCAACCAATATTGTGCTGTGATCCAGGGAGTGCCAACCCGTTCAGGTCAATACCGTGTCAACATCGACATCATCGCTTGGGCCACGATTTTCACCCCTTTCAACGTTCCGTACACCTTTGAAGACTTCACGTTGCGGGTCAATTGCCCGGTTCTTGCAGGAGTGGAGGTGCAAAACACAAACAGTCTTGACGGCACGCAAGGTCAGTTGTCTGCCAATCTCTTGGAGGGGGTCGTTGCAACTGAAATAGCATGGTTCAACTCTGGGGGTGCCCAGATTGGTGTGGGCGACTCTGTGCTTGTGGACAACCCCGGCACGTTCAGTGTCCAAATCACCACAGAAGATTGTGTCAGCTTGTTTGGCGATTTCATTGTGATCGATGAAGGCGAGGATTGTGGGATGGAAGTTTCTGTTGATCTCATCGGAACTGACCCAGGTTTGAGCAACGGATCAGCCACCCTTGTAGTGGTTGGCGCCTCTGGGGAATGGACGGCCAACTGGTACGGGGGAACAGGCTTGTTGATTGGCACAGGAGAGAGCATTGTGGGATTGGACGAGGGTCAGTACAGCGTGGTCGTCGTCGACGAGATTGGCTGTGCAGTGGAGGTGACTGAACTGAATCTTGTCACTGGTTTGGCAGAAAATGAAGGGCTTTCCCTCTCGGTGTTCCCCAATCCTGCCCAAAACCAGTTGAACGTCGCAGGCAATGTGCCTTCAGGAAGCTCCTGGACGCTGTGGTCGCTGAGTGGGCAAATGGTCGCCCAAGGGGCATGGCTGCAAGGGTCTGTGGATGTTTCGCAGATTGCCAAAGGCATCTATGTCTTCGATGTGGCCACACCTGAGGCGCATAGCCTCCATCGGGTGGTGCTGTCGCATTGACAGAACCCCGAAACAAGTCATGAATTTCGATGTGGTGTTTCTCGGTACCGGAGCGGCTGTTCCCGTTCCATCGAGAGGAACCACATCGCAGTTTTTGGACATTCATGGCCACACTTACCTGATCGATGCGGGCGAGGGCGTCCAACTCGCGCTCCGCAAGAACAAGTGCAAATTTCAAAAGTTGAAAGGGGTTTTCATCAGCCACATGCACGGAGACCACGTGCTTGGGTTGCCTGGGCTTTTGAGCACCATGTCCTTGCTTGGACGAAAAGAACCATTGACCATCTATGGGCCTGCTGACTTGAAGGAATGGATGGAAAAAACATGGCACGCGATTCAAGCTCATTTGTCCTTCGAGCTGACGTGGTTGTCTTGGGATCCAAAGGCTCCGCAGGAGCTTTGGGTCGAAGAGCGCTACAGATTGGTCAGTTTCCCAGTCAAGCATCGCATTCCCACCTGTGGATTGAAGGTGGAGGAGAAGTCCCTGCCATGGGGGTTGGACGGGGTCAAAGCAGGGGTGGCGAAATTGCCATACCATGTGAGGCAAGCCCTCAAGCGGGGAGAAGAAGTGAATTGGGAGAACAAGGTTCTGCACCCAGACGACTGGTGCACGCCGCCTCGCGAAGCGAGGTCGTACGTGTTCTCTTCGGACACCCGACCTTGTCAATCGCTTCAAGAAATGGCGGCGGGCGCAGACGTTTTGTACCATGACTCGACCTTTGCAAACCTCGACGAGGACCGTGCAAAGTCAACTTACCACAGCACGGCAAAGCAGGCCGCAAGACTCGCACACCAAGCAGGCGTTGGACATTTGGTGCTGGGCCACATCAGCATGCGGTACAAGGATGTTGGTCTTTTGGTCGAGGAGGCCAAAGCCTTTCATCCAAAGGTCACTGTTGCGGAAGATGACATGCGCATGACGATTGAAGGAGGCGGATTGGGCAATCGAGTGTAGCTTTGTGTAGAATCATTCTAAAAAGATGAGCATCACCCTACGTCCAACCACAGTGGCCATTGCCGACAGCAGTGCGTTGTTTCGTTTGGGGGTAAGGAACATGGCCGGACAGGTGAAGGGCATTGAGATTTTGGGGGAGGCGAGCAATGCCTCGGACTTGGTGGGGATGGTGCAAAGTTTTGCCCCACAAGTGGTGATTCTTGATTTCTTGTCCGATGGTTTTGACATTGACGCAGTGCGCAAAGTGAAAGTCCTCGCTCCGCAGACGAGGGTGTTGGCCATCACCTCCGAACAAAGTGGTCACACCATTGTCAACGCCCTTAAGGCTGGCGTGGACAGCTACATCAAAAAAGATTGTGATCTTGGCGAGGTGGAAGACGCCATCCGGGAAACGGCAGGAGGTGGGGCATTCTTTTGTGGTCAAATTTTGGACCGAATCCGAAAGGAATCCATCGATGTCGAGGACCTTGAAAAGCTGCATCTGAGTTGCGATCCGATCCATTTGAGTGCAAGAGAAACAGAAGTGATCTCGCTGATTGCAGAAGGGTTCACCAATGGTCAAGTCGCAGAGAAATTGTTCCTGAGTGCGCACACAGTGACCACCCACCGCAAGAACATCATGTCCAAAATCGGGGTGAACAACACCGCTGCCATGGTCATGTATGCGGTGAAGACGGGATTGGTCAGTCCCAATAAGTTTCTTTTCCAAGGGGATGTTTCTGCGGGTCAGGCCTGAGTCACAACATTTCTTGGGAGGCTTGTCATTTGCATACGGGCCTTGAATTGACGACTTTTGCATCACCTAAATGAAAGGTTATGCTGATGGAGGATTACACGACTTTGGATTTTGACATTGTCCCCGTAAAGGTGAGCAGGTTGAGCGAGGTGGATTTCAGCAACCTGTCGTTTGGCAAGGTTTTTTCTGACCATATGTTCGTGATGGATCATGTGGATGGTGCTTGGCAGAAGGGTGAGATTTCAGCTTTTGGCCCCATGACGTTTTCTCCAGCAATGATGTCCTTGCATTACGGCCAGGCCATTTTTGAAGGAATGAAAGCCTTTCGACAAGAAGATGGCAGCGTTTCTCTTTTTCGCCCTGGGTCCAACATCAAGCGACTGAATTTTTCGGCACGTCGAATGAGCATGCCTGCGGTGCCAGAAGATATTTTCCTTCAAGCCTTGGTGGAAATGGTG
>JBELJW010000112.1:0-6153 GCA_042089975.1 Flavobacteriales bacterium
AGAAATCAACCGCGAGGGTCACAAACCCGTGACGTCCCGCTTGCGGGTAGACGTAGTTCTCAGTGGTTTCCGTTCCGGCACCTCCAAACCGATAGCTGTAGGTCCACCCCGTGGCGCTGTACAAGGCGTCCAGCAAATTGTTGCCAAAGCATGAGAGCCGGATCTTGGAACCTTGGGCGAGTTCCGTTTCGTATCGCAGCACCGCATCGAGGGTGGTGAAGGCCTCCAATGCACGGCTCGACTGTGACGTATTGTCGAGGAATTGTTCCCCCACGTGCTTGCCAATGAGGCTCAAAGACCATCCAGCAAAGCGACTCGATTGGGGAGACTCGTAGGTCAACATGCCCATCGCCACCATGTTGGGGGAAAGGGCCAAATTGGTGTTCACGTACTCGACCACATTGACGTAAGGCACACCGTCCCCGTAGTCGTAGATGGTCTCGTCAAAACGGGCGATTTTGTTGCTCGACAGGGTTGCATTGGCGTCGAATCGGAGACTTGGTTGCGCTTGCCATCCTGCCTCCAGCCCCAATCCACGGCGAAAACTTTCCTCCACATTCACCCGGACCACGTTGCCCACATCATTCAGGGCTCCTGTGGCGACCAGTTGGTCTTTGTATTCCATCGCGTACAATGTCGCTTTGATGCCCCACGCCTTCCCCGTCCATTGAGCACCAGCCTCGAGGTCCCTGAGCCGTTCCGGAAGAAGCGGAGTGTCCTGAGGAGAGTCCAAATAGTCCGAGCGCGAAGGCTCTCGATGGGCCACAGCCAAGGATGCAAAGGCCCGGCTCTTTTCACTAGGGGTCCAAGTCAAGCCCAGTTTGGGGTTGAAAAAGGTCATGTTGTCAGACACGTCGATGACACTGTAGTCGTTGTCGCGACCAGAGGTTTCGTAGTTGACGTGCCGCACCTGAGATTCTGCATGCCATCGGACTTGGTCGATGTTGCCTGACCATTTGCCAAAGACGCTTCGGTCGAGCTTCGTTCCCACTGAACGATAATACTCTGCACCAGGCTGGGCAGAGGAGGCAATGCCCATCCAAATCAACTCCCCAAAGTGATCGCCCTCGTAGGAAGACACGGACAACCCATACGTTTGAGAAAAGGCATCTGTTTTCTTGTTCCCAGTCCAAGAAGTGCCCAGCAGCCTGTTGTCCAGCCACCTGCGACGCACCAGATCGGCTTGTCCCAATGCTGAATCGCCGACCATCAAAGGCTGAACACCGTAATCCTGCAAATCATCTTGCGGACGGAACTGCTCGTAAAACCCTGCGCCCAACGTCCCAAACACCACCCCACCCATGTCCCATTCTCTCCATCTCTGGTCCAAATGCAACTGGTGATGGTCCTGACGGTAGTCGTCCACTTCGTCCTCGTAACGGTAATAATTGTGTTGGCGGCGCCTTTCCACGAGGTCATCAATGCGGTCGGTGTCTTCGCCGTAGCCGTATTCATAGCTCCCGAAGGCCCAATTCCTGATGTCCTCTTCTGTGGCATTGGGGTCGGTTGCGATTTGGGGCACCCCATACCATGCTTGATAGGTACGCTCGTGACCCAATGTGCTGGTCAAGGAAAGACGGCCAGTCTCCCACCGCTTCGTCAGACGGCCGTACACAGAGCTCAGATCACTCGATGCCCGGTCCATGTACCCGTCCGATTCAATCCTAGAGGCGCGTCCCTCAAAGGACCATCCCTCGTCCAACATGCCAGTATTCCAAGCGAGCGTTCGGCGCTGGGTCCCAAAAGATCCACCGCCAAGAACCGCACGGATGCCCGATTGGGCCAACGTCCCCAAGGTGTTGACAGAGACAGTGGCGCCAAATGCCGCTGGACCGTTGGTGCTTGTTCCAACACCGCGCTGGATCTGCATCCCCGTCATGCTGCTTCCCAAGTCGGGAAGGTCCACCCAAAAGACCCCTTGAGATTCGGCGTCATTCAATGGAACCCCGTTGATGGTGACATTGATGCGGCTTTGGTCCACGCCTCGAATGCGAAGCGCGGTGTACCCCACCCCGTGGCCTGCGTCTGACGTGACCACGGCAGATGGCGTCAACCGCAGAAGAAAAGGCACATCTTGCGCTGCATCTTGCTTTTGGATGTCCTCCACGGCAAGGTTGGTGACGGCAAAAGGATCGTCCTTGCCGGCTTGAACAGATGCCACGGTGGCCGTGGGGACCTCCAAGGTGTCCAAATCAAGCTGACCATGCAACCACAGGGTGGGTGCCAAACAAGCAAGCGCAACCGAAGCCAAACGGGCGCCAAAACGGAAGAAAGGGAAGGGTGTCATCGAAATAGAGTTTACGTATTGCGTGACACAGGAGATCCATGGACCTCAAGTTCAACCCGCCAGGCGGATCAGTCGCTTCCTTCCCGGCATGACCCGGGCAGGTTCGGAGGGTATCATCTCAGCCCTAGGGCACCCCTGCGTCGGGACAAATGTAAGTACCTTCGGGGACCTGTGATGCAACCCTCTGCACCAACTTCTGAAGAACAACGCACAGCCCTTCAAGCGGCGGGTGCTGCAGCACGCATTTTGCTGGGCGCATTGCCCAAAAGCGATGCCGATCTTCACATCAAAGAAAAGGAAGACGGCTCCCTGGTCAGCCAAGCGGACTTGGCCTCCCAAGAAGTCATCCAGCGCATCCTTGCTCCCCTCGGCCTCCCCATTCTCAGTGAAGAAGCCGCGGCCCCTGACCATGCGTCTCGGAAGGACTGGGAGCGGTTTTGGCTGGTCGACCCATTGGACGGCACCGAATCGTTTTTGCGCAACCGATCTGGATTCGCCGTCAACATTGCCCTTTGCGATGGGACAGGCCCCATTTTTGGGGTGGTGGCGGACCCTTTGGCCAACCGGATGTACCTCGGAGGCATTGGCATGCCAGTCCAAATGGCCCCCCTTGATGGTGCCATGGTGCGCCAAATCCATCCGGCACCCATCCAGCGGCCCTACCGCCTTGTCACCTCCTGGATGGAGGACGCCAAACTCCCAGACCTCGTCCCGCCTCACATCGACCCCCGTGACGTGCTTGCCCGTCCCATCAGTGGGGCACTGAAATTTTGTTTGATTGCCACCGGCGACGCTGAAATTCATGCGCGGACAGGATCTTACATGGAGTGGGATTGCGCGGCAGGAGATGCCATTTTGAGAGGGGTAGGCATTGATGTTCTGGACCTCAATGGGGAGCGTCTTGTGTACAATTCTCCCACCCTTAGGGTGCACGGACTTCGCTGCTCAAGGGTGTGACACCCGGTGCGTTTGGTCTCAGCGGTACAGCGCGTCGCGGTAGGGTCCACCGTCAAATTCCGCCAACATTTCCAAGTAATTCCTGTGGCGACTCTTGGCCACGACGCCCCGCTCCAAAGCTTGACGTACAGCGCATCCCGGCTCCTTGTCGTGCACGCAGTTGTGGAACTTGCACGAAGGCAACAAGGCAAAAAATTCTGGAAAGTGGTGGTGAAGGCTGTCGCGTTCAAGGGTCACCAACCCAAACCCCTTGATGCCCGGAGTGTCGACCAAAAATCCACCCAACGCAAGGGTGTGCATCTCCGCGAAGGTGGTGGTGTGCCTTCCTTTGTTGTGGGCGTCACTGACCTCGGCTGTTTTGATGTTCAGGCCTGGAATGAGTCGGTTGACCAAGGTGCTTTTCCCCACCCCAGAATGGCCCGACAAGAGATGGATGCCTTGGGCCAAAGCCTCGGCCAGGGCATCGATTCCCTCGCCTGATTTGGCACTGACCTCAAGCCATTCGTACCCAATGGACTTGTACGTCTTGGACAGTTTGTCCGCGACTTGACGCTCCTCTGCATCCAGCACATCCACCTTGTTGAGCACCACTGTAGTGGGAATACCATACGCTTCTGCCGTGACCAAAAAACGGTCCATGAAACCCGTGCTCGTTCGCGGCGACGCCACAGTCACCACCAAAAAAGCCCTGTCCAAATTGGCCGCCACGACATGGCTTTCATGGGACAGGTTCACCGATTTCCTGACGATGCAGTTCTTTCGGTCGTGGATGTTTCGGATGACACCGGTTCCATCTTCTTCCTCCTCCCATTCCACTCGGTCCCCCACAGCCACCGGATTGGTGGACCGCAATCCCTTCAAACGAAGTTTTCCGGCGGGCCTGCAAGCCACCGTGTTGCCCTCATCGTCTTGCACATCGTACCATGACCCCGTGGTTCTCAGCACCAGACCTTGCTTCATGTCAGGAAGTCAAGGCTTTGAACTGGGCCTCCAAGCCGCCTTCCGCAGCTGACATTTCCTCAAGGGGGGCATCGGCCACTATTTCTCCTTGACGGATGAGCACCACGCGGTCGCACATGGCTTCCACCTCTTGCATGATGTGTGTGCTCAACACCACCGTACGGTCTTTGCCGAGGGAACGGATCAAAGCCCGAATGTCCACCAATTGGTTGGGGTCCAAACCCGAGGTTGGTTCGTCGAGAATCAACACTTCGGGGTTGTGGATCAGGGCTTGGGCAAGTCCCACACGCTGACGAAATCCTTTGCTCAATTGACCGATGGTCTTGTGCACTTCTGGGAGCAACCCCACTTCCTCAAGGACCGCCTCCACGCGCTTCGCTTTTTCATCCATGCCATGCACACCCGCCACAAAGGTCAAGTATTCTCGCACGTACATCTCCTCGTGCAATGGGTTGTGCTCGGGCAAATACCCGACACGACGCTTGGTCTCCAAGGCCTCGTCTGCAACATTGAAGGAGCATACTTCCACGTGGCCTGAGGTCGCGGGAAGGTAGCCCGTGATGAGGCGCATCAACGTCGATTTCCCCGCACCGTTGGGGCCCAGAAGACCCACCACTTCGCCTCGACCAATGCGCAGGCTCACGCCCTTCAATGCAAATTGATCCCCAAAGCGCTTTTCCACTTGTTCCACAACGATCGACATGGTGCGAAGTTACCGCCTAACCATTGAGAATGCAGGCACGAAAAAACCGCACGCGGAAGGCGTGCGGTTTCTTGAAGTTTTCTTTGCTCGTGAACGATCACATCATGCCGCCCATGCCGCCACCCATTGGAGGTGCGGGCATGGCGGGATTTTCCTCAGGAATGTCGGTGATGACGCACTCAGTGGTCAACATCATGCCTGAGATGGACACGGCATTCTCCAAGGCCACCCGCGTGACTTTGGTGGGGTCAATGACCCCTGCTTCGAACAAGTTCTCGTACACCTCGGTCCGGGCGTTGTACCCAAAATCACCTTCGCCACCGACAACTTTGTTGACGACAACGGCACCTTCGCCGCCAGCATTGGCAACGATTTGACGCAATGGCTCTTCGATGGCACGCAGCACGATTTTGACACCGGTCGTTTCATCGGCGTTTTCTCCTTCCAATTCTGAAAGTTTGGAAGCCACTCGGATGTAGGCTGTGCCTCCTCCAGGAACGATGCCTTCCTCGACCGCCGCCCGGGTGGCATGCAATGCATCGTCCACGCGGTCTTTCTTTTCCTTCATCTCGACTTCAGTGGCAGCCCCGACGTACAAAACGGCCACACCTCCCGCCAACTTGGCGAGACGCTCCTGCAACTTTTCACGGTCGTAATCGGAGGTGGTGGTTTCAATCTGAGCCTTGATTTGACCCACACGGGATGCAATGGTCGCCTTGTCGCCTGCACCGTTGACCACAGTCGTGTTGTCCTTGTCGATGGTGATCTTCTCGGCGGTGCCCAAATCGGCAATGGTGGTGTTCTCCAACTTCAGACCCGTCTCCTCAGAGATGACTTGTCCCCCCGTGAGAATCGCAATGTCCTGAAGCATGGCCTTGCGGCGGTCGCCAAAACCAGGGGCCTTTACAGCAGCCACCTTCAAGGCTCCGCGGATTTTGTTCACGACCAAGGTGGCCAAGGCTTCTCCGTCCACGTCTTCCGCAATGATCAAAAGCGGACGTCCGCCTTGGGCGGTTTGCTCCAACACAGGCAACAAGTCCTTCATGTTGGAGATTTTCTTGTCGTAGATCAGGATGAATGGGTTTTCCAACTCAGCCTCCATCTTGTCGGGGTTCGTCACGAAGTATGGCGACAAGTACCCGCGGTCAAACTGCATGCCCTCGACCGTTTTCACCTCTGTTTCTGTGCCTTTGGCCTCTTCAACAGTGATGACTCCTTCATTGCCCACCACCTTCATGGCCTCGGC
>JBELJW010000112.1:6253-7504 GCA_042089975.1 Flavobacteriales bacterium
CCGGCAACATCGGCGGTCTTGGAAGCCACTTCCTTGACCATTTGGGCCCCCATGTTTTCCACGGGATGCTCGAGTTCAATTTCTTTGGCCACGGACACACCGTCCTTGGTCACGGCGGGAGCGCCGAATTTTTTGTCGATGACAACGTTCCGGCCTTTGGGGCCGAGGGTCACCTTCACTGCATTTGCAAGTGCGTCCACACCAGCCTTCAAATTGGCCCGTGCTTCGCTGTCAAATTGGATGTCTTTTGCCATGGTTAATGGAATTCAATGGTTGGTTCAGTAGGTTAGAGAATGGCCAAAATGTCGGACTCACGCATGATCATGAAATCCTTGCCTTCCAGCTGGAGTTCCGTACCAGAGTACTTGCCGTAGAGGACGGTGTCTCCCACAGAGACAGTGGTGGGATCGTCCTTTTTTCCAGGACCGACGGCCACGACATGGCCACGTTGCGGCTTTTCCTTGGCCGAATCTGGGATGATGATGCCACTTGCTGTGGTCTCTTCTGCGGCTGCTGGCTCCACGAGCACTCGGTCAGCCAGGGGTCGAATGTTGACAGACATGAATCAGGTTGTTGGTTGTTGTTGCGATTGAACGTGCCTTGGCACATGACGCTACTGGCGATTTCCGTGCCAAAGGGGCCTACGGGGTCCATCCGTGACACCGGTGTCAGGTTGTGAAAAAAAAGCACGACACCCTGTCAGCGAGGCTGACAGGGTGTCGTTGCAAAGACCCAACGAAGTCGGGTCTTGTGGTGGAATGGAATTACTCTGTGGCTTCCACTGGGGCGGCAGGAGTCGGGGCAAAGCTCTCGTCAACGCCCACCTCCAAGGAACCGTTGCCTGCAAAGCTGCCCACCAAGATGCAGAGGACAAACAAAGCCACAGCCAAGAACCAAGTGGATTTTTCCAAGAAATTGGTGGTGCGCTGTACCCCTCCGATTTGGCTTGCGCCTTGGAATCCAGTGGCAAGTCCTCCTCCTTTGGGGTTTTGGACCAAAATCACTGCCCCCAAGAGGAAGCAGACAATCAAGATAACGACGGTCAGAAATACGATCATGTTCAGTGGTTCAAGAGTTTCTCAGCTTTTTCAGCTGGGCCGCAAAATAAACACTTTTTGCCGGGTATTTCAAAGCCAAAAGCTTGTAAGCCTTTCTTGCCCGAGACATTTGGCCCTGCTGGGCATACAATTTGGCCATGGTTTCTGTGACCAAACTGGGGTCTTCCACCAAGCCTCTTTGTGCCCATTCCTC
>JBELJW010000113.1:0-7277 GCA_042089975.1 Flavobacteriales bacterium
ATTCTCCACCGCGAGGAATGATTTTGACGTCTTGCGCATCGCTGACCCCAAATCGCCCAATGCCATGCAGCGCAAGACGTTTGTTGTTGAGGTTCAAGGTCGCATTCACCACATCCGTTGGGCGGGAATAAAAGGCCAGCACATCGTGGTCGATCACTCCCTTTCGGCACTTGATGTGCCTTTGCGCCCGAGACTTCACTTGACAATAGCGAGTCGCGAGGTCCAAATCAACATAGCCTGCGTTGGTCAAGCCAATCAGCAGCATGCGGGCTTGCTCCTCCTGCAATCCAAGAAAGTCTGCATACTCCTCTGAGTAAAACGAATCCACTCCTCTCTGGGCCATGTAACGGGCCAATTCAGCCAAGGGATGAATGGGGTCAATGCCCATCATCTCGTCGTACACGTCACGCTCAAAGCACGCCAAACTTCTGAAGGCTCCAGGCTCGGGTCTGTCGCTTGTCAGCCGACGAAATTCCACCTTGGGGCTGCCCAAGGACCATTCCATGGCTTCCACCTCCATCTCTACGGCGTGGTACGAGTCAAGAAAGGGCTGCTGTCCAACACCGTCCGTTTGTCTCGTCGCGCGGAACAAGCCCTTTTCGTGCAAATACCTGATCTTGATGTCGGGGTGCACAATGCTGTCCTCCCCAAGGTAAAGCGCGAGCTTGGCATGGGTGGCGTCCAGCGATTGGTCTGAGAACAAGACCTGGTCCGACCAGCAGCGGATGAACAACGAATCCGCATGGTGAAAGTCCAACCGGGCCCATTGCCCATCTGAACCGGTCCCGGAGAGTTTTGAGCCACGAACCTGGAGCCCCCCGTCGTAATCAATGCCCGGGAAAACATCCACCAGGGTGACACGTCCCGTCCTGGACTCAAATCGAGGGTAGGTGCGACGGGACAACTTGTCTTCCTTCTGAACCTTCATGCTCAACTCCCCCTCCAAAGGAAGGTCAAACATTTTGCTGCGCAAACGTGATTGATCCGTGGTGAACGAGCTCCCTTTCATGCGGATTTCAAAACTCCCCAGTTCTGCCTCCAAATCTCCTGCGTTGTGGGTCCGTTCCCAATCGACCTTGGCAGAGGTGCCAAAGAAGCGGTTGTCCATGGGCTTGAAAACCCCTTCGACTTCTCGAATCCGCATGCTGTCCCCTTTCGAAAGACACACCAAAACCCCAGATGCACAGTGCATCTCTGGCCGTCCATCCGGACCTGTTTTGAGCAATATGTCGCCATCGCGCAGGTACCATGTGCTCGCATTTGACGCAAAGAGCAAACCTTGGGCGTGCAATCCTTCGGAAGCAGACAACAAATTTTGGGCCGCTTTGCGCTCCTTGGGGTGGTCCAGAAAGTACTGAAGCTGTGCATGCCAGGCGTCCCAAGTCGACCAATCCTGTCGTTGAAGCAACACACGGGCTCCGTGCATGTAACCCAAAACCGCCTCCCCAAAAGTGCAGCGGTTGGCCTCCAACGCACGCACAAACGCCATGGCTTGTTGCTGACGTTCTTGGCCCACACCATCTGCTTTCAGGGCGTAAGAAAAATCACGACGGACCCACTTGGCCTCTTTGGCATCCAACCCCGCTGCTTTGCGCTCCATTTCTTTCAAAAAAGAGGGCAGATCTTCAGGGGAAGGTGAGTCTTGGCCACAAACCGTGACGACGGTCAACCACAGTGAACAGGCAAGCCAAAACCTAATGAGCATCCGCATGGTGTGAAGGTAAAATCTACCTCTTCCGTGCATGCAACCTGGCTACGAAGGTTTCCCACAATGCATGCACGCCCAGCCCTCCCTTGCCATCACCTCCAAAACCACAAGACCACTCGACTCCGCTGCGTGTTTCATGGCGGGTGCGTCGCCTTCGAAGAAGCCACTCAGGTACAACCTCCCCCCTGACTTCATCAATTTGGCGTAACGCGGCATGTCGCCTGTGAGCACATTCTTGTGGATGTTGGCAAGCACCACGTCCCAGTGGCCAGCCTCCATCTCGTCGAGCAGTCTTCCATCGCCCACCTCGAAATGGAGGCGGTCGGGCCCGAGGTGCGCGATGGCGGGATTGAGCAGGACATTGTCCTTGGCGTTTTGGACGGCGTCTGCCTCAATGTCGATTCCATGAACTTGATGCGCGCCTCGAATCGCTGCCACAAGTGCCAGCACGCCCGTCCCACATCCCATGTCCAGAACCTTCGAACCTTCGCACCTTTCTTTGAGGACAGCCTCGGTCATCAAATGCGTGGTGGCGTGATGCCCCGTTCCAAAACTCATCTGGGGCGCAACCACCACATCCATTCCTTTGGCCGGGGCGTCATGGAAAGGCGCCCTTATCGTGCAGGCCATCTCCCCAACTGCCGAAAAAACTTCCACCAATGGATAAGAAGACTCCCATTGGGCATTCCAGTTTTCCTGCTTGGCCAACGTCTTGACACATGTCAAATCAGCAAAAGCCCGAATCTCTTCAAGGCAGGCCTCCGCCTGGTCGACGTCCACTTCTTCTGTGGCACCATGCGCCACCACTCCTTTGTCATGGGGCTCGAACATGGAAAAGCCACACTCGCTGAGATAGGCCACAGCCACCTCTTTGGCGGGAAGCACGGGCTCAAACGTCAAAGCCCAGCTGTGGAACGTCTTTGGTGTCATCCCTTCTGGCTGTCTGGATGGCCCTCCACGACACCTTGAAAATCCAATGGCCCGAGAGAGGCTCCGCCAATCAAACCACCATTGATGTCGGGTTGACTGAACAGTTCGTGGGCATTGGCTGGCTTGCATGAACCACCATACAGGATGCCCACTTCTGAGGCCTTGTCGGCACCAAAAGTCTCCGCCAACCAGCCGCGGATGGACCCATGCATGGCCTGCGCTTCTTCAGAAGACGCTGTTTTGCCTGTGCCAATGGCCCAAATGGGCTCGTAGGCCACCACGACAAAGGGAAGCGCAGATGCATCGAGTCCCAAGATGGCTGCCTTCAATTGGGCATGGACCACGGTTTGGGCCTCGCCAGCTTCTCTTTGTTCAAGGGTTTCTCCGCAGCAAAACACAGCTTGGAGTTTTTCGGACACAAGAGCGTGCACCTTTTGTGCCACGAGCCGATCGGTGTCCCCAAAGCGAGCCCGACGTTCACTGTGCCCCACAATGGCACCCGACACTCCGCAAGATTTGAGCATCTCCGCGGTATGTTCCCCTGTATGGGCACCCGGCCCTTCAGGACTGACATTTTGTGCAATGACTGAAAGTCCTGCTGGCGCTTTTGAAGCCATCTGAGCCAAGTAAGGTGCTGGAGGGGCCACCATCACCTCGACATGGCCGCGATTTGGCATCCAGGACGACATGTCTTCCATCCATTTTAGGGCTTCGCCCATCAATTTGTTGCTCTTCCAGTTCCCTGCTACGATGTTCCGCATGACTTTTGTTCTGAGGTTTGGGTGACAAAAATCGCACACACCATCGTGCCCACCACATGACTGAGAAAGAAACTTCCCCACCGCTGGACCCCGCCATGCAGCATTTGCTGGAGGAGCATTGGGGCTTCCCTTCCCTTCGAGAATGGCAAATGGGGCCTGTGATGTCTCTTCGATGCGGCACCCCCACGTTGGCCATTCTCCCGACAGGTGGGGGCAAAAGTCTGTGCTTTCAACTTCCTGCACTCGCACGAGGCGGGACTTGCTTGGTCATCTCCCCCTTGGTGGCTTTGATGAAGGACCAATGTGATGTATTGCGTCGGATGGGGATCCGTGCTGAAGCATGGGTGGGCAACCAAGGCGACAGGGTCCTCGACAACGTGCGGTTTGGCAAAGTCTCCTTTTTGTACATGTCCCCGGAACGCATCCAAGACCCCATGTTCTTGGCCAGAAAGGAGTTTTGGGATGTGCAAACGGTCGTGGTGGACGAAGCGCACTGCATCTCGCAATGGGGGCACGATTTCAGACCCGAATTCCAAAACATCCAAGACCTTGCAAAGATGTTTCCCGAGGCCGCATGGGCATCGTACACGGCGACCGCTACGGCGCAAGTCGTCGAAGACATTTGCCGTCAAATGCCTGGCGAGGTCAATGTCTTCCAGAGCCCCATGCGGCGCCCCAATCTTGCCTTTCAAGTCTGCACCGAGGCCGACCGCGACCATCAATTGCTGCATGACTTGACCCAACAAGAGGGTCAAGGGCTTTTGTATGTCCGGACAAGGCACGAGGCGGAGGCCTGGGAAGCCAGGTTCGCTTCTGTCGCCATCGAAGGGGCTGCCTTCCATGCGGGCCTTTCTCCAAGACAAAAAGAAAAGAGACAACAGGCTTGGAGGGATGGAAAGGTTCAAGTACTTGCTTGCACGAGTGCCTTTGGGATGGGGATCGACGCCCCCAATGTGCGTTGGGTCTTTCATGCTGGCCCCCCTCCCAATGCAGAGTCCTACATCCAAGAGGCAGGCCGGGCTGGAAGGGATGGCGCGCCAGCGCGATGTGTGCTCTATGCAGGCCCCAAAGACATGGACCGGTTGCGTGATTTGGCCAACCGACAATTCCCCAGCCAGAAAGAAGCCCAGTCGGTTTACCAGGCCCTGGCCAACAAGGCATACGCTGCACCTGGTGACCTGCCGCAGGAGCCAACGGTTTGGGAAGACATGGAGCAGCGGCCCGCCTTGAAACTGCTTGAGCATGCAGGCCTTTTGCGTTTGCAGGACAGTCAACAGCTGCAGGAGGAGACGGGTACGGTGCTTTGGCTTAGTGCGTCCCCTGGACCCCTCTCCGGACCGCAACACTCCTTGCTGGAATGGTCCAGAAGGCAGGCTCACCAGCGGCCAATTCAAGTCCGGCTGAAGGAACTGGCCCATGAATTGACGGCCCAAGCGATGGAACGAGAGGCCAACTGGGACAAGGAAAAGGTCTTGCAGGGCCTCCGCGAACTCGATGCCATGGGGCTTCTCCAATGGCAACCGCAAGCGTCTCAATGCCTCGTCCATTGGATGCTACCAAGGCGGGCCACCAAAGATGTGGTGGTGAACCGTGAAAGGCTCACACTCCTTCTGCATCATGTGGATGTCATGGAGGCTTATGTTGGCGCTGGACCTTCGAAGTGTCGTTCGAAGGTGTTGGAAAGCCACTTTGGCGAAGAGGCCGCCACGGACGACCGCTGCGGTCACTGTGACCTCTGCACGGTGGACAGGAGAGCGATCCGCAACCAACTTCTTCAGTTGTTGGAGTCTGGACCCAAACCGCCTCAAGTTCTCCTGAGCTCCCTAGAACCTGGACATCGCTTGGCAGCGAGGTTGGTGCTCACACAATGGTACAAAGCGGGAATCGTGGAGGCTGGTTCCACCGAGGTTCGGCTGAAACGGTGAGCCATTCTCTTGAGGAAAGTTGGTAGGGCATAGCTTTGCCTCATGCAAGAAGGCACCTCCCTCCACCCTACAGTCACCTTGAAAGCAAAGCGTGATGTCAGCATCCGACGCAAGCACCCCTGGGTATTCAGTGGCGGAATCAAGCACATCGACGGCCAACCCAAGGCGGGGGATTGGGTGCGGGTACGTGCGCACAAAGGAGCTGTTTTGGGCTGGGGACATTTCGCGCCCAATGCAAGCATTGCCGTTCGGATGTTGACCTTCGATGAGCATCTCCCGGATGACGCATGGTGGCACGCCACCATTGCAGCGGCAGTGAGGGTTCGGAAAGACCTCGATTTGTTTGGCACGCCCAATCAGAATGCCTGCCGATTGGTCCATGCTGAAGGCGATGGACTTCCCGGACTCATCGCTGACTTTTACGAGGGTGTTTTGGTCGTCCAATGCCATACACCAGGCATGCACCGGGCACTGCCCATTTTGACGGCTGCATTTCGGGAAGCGTTGGGCCCTGCCTTGTTGGGCATTTACGACAAGAGCGCCAAGGCCATGGCAAAAAATGGAGGAGACCAGTCAGAAGACGGGTGGGCCTGGGGGAAGGCCCCTCACGGGCATGCGGCCACAGAATATGGCTGCAAGTACCTCATCGATTGGGAGCATGGACAAAAAACCGGCTTCTTTCTTGACCAGAGGGAAAACCGCGCGCTGCTTGCGGCACATGCCAAGGACAAAAAAATCCTGAACGTGTTCAGCTACACAGGGGGGTTCAGCATCAGTGCAATGATGGCGGGTGCAGCGGAGGTCCACAGCCTGGACAGCTCTGCACGGGCCTTGGAAGTTTGCGCGCAAAACGTCGCATTGAATGGCTTGGCCCCAGAGAAACATCAATGCATCCAATCCGATGCCTTGGAATACCTCAAGTCAGACGAACTCAGCCACTACGACATCGTGGTGCTGGATCCGCCTGCTTTTGCCAAGCGGGCTTCTGCAAGGCATGCCGCTGTTCAAGGTTACAAGCGCATCAATCTGCGTGCCCTGCAGAGCATGAAGCCAGGCAGTCTTTTGTTCACCTTCTCCTGCAGCCAAGCCGTCGACGACGCCTTGTTCACGAATACGCTGGTGGCCGCTGCCATTCAGGCGAGACGAAACGTTCGCATCTTGCATCGGTTGCACCAACCGCCTGACCACCCTGTGAATGTGTTCCATCCAGAGGGTTCCTACCTGAAGGGTCTGGTGCTCCGAGTGGATTGAGCCCACTGCGTAGTCAAGGCTGGAGACGGACCACCTTCCATCCTTCGGAAGAGCGCTGACAACGGAAGCGATCGTGCATTCGTGACGGTCTCCCTTGCCAGATTTCTATCGCATCTGGGCGCAATGAAAAACCACCCCAATGGGGTGGACGGGGCACATCCAATCCGTCAAATCTCTTTTTCGCCGCCTCAAATTGCTGGTCCAAATGCTCGCGCGATCCAATGTCTAAACTTTGCGCAGACGACCATGCCCCCAATTGACTTCCACGAGGCCGAGAAGCGAAGTACACGTCCGACTCCTCTGCACTGACCTTGCTGACCCTTCCACGCACACGAACTTGTCGCTCTGCATGCGGCCAAAAGAATGTTGCTCCTGCCTTTCCAAGACGATCGAGGTCCTGGCCTTTCTCGCTCTTGTAATTGGTGTAGAACACCAACTCTTCGTTCCTGGTGTCCCTCAACAAAACAATCCGACCATGGGGGCAACCTTCCTCGTCCACCGTGGACAGCGTGAATGCCGTCGGATCTGAAATGCCCGCAGCCACGGCCTCCTCGACCCATGATTCAAACAGCGCCCACGGGTTCTTGGCGACATCCTCGAGATGAAGCTCTCCTTTTTGATAATCGGTCCGGCTGTGCAATCCCATCAATCCAAAATTTGGGTCCAGAGGGTCTCTCCAGCTGTTGATTTGATTTCAACGGT
>JBELJW010000114.1:0-7221 GCA_042089975.1 Flavobacteriales bacterium
AGGTCCACCTTGGAGGCGTCGGTTGAGGCTGTCCACCAGTTGTTGCGGCCAACGCGCCCCATTGGCCACACTTTCTCCAATGGTGTAGCTGTCGCCCAAGGCCAAATAGCGAAGAGGTGGGGACTCACGCTCTTCATCCGAGGGACGCTGGCATCCAAAAAGAACAAGCGCCACGCTCGTGAGGAGGAGGACCGAGTGAAGGGGTGGATTCATGTCACCAAATTGCAACATTCTTGGCAATTCAGCTTCTTCGTGCTTGCCCAAGACAAGACTTCCCATGGCCCGCCTTAAATTGGGGCTTCTGAAAACAAAGAACATGAGAAATTGGATTGTCGCAGCCTTGGGCTGCATGTTGGTGTCAGGCGCATGGGCGCAACAGGAAAGCCCTCAACGGGTGAACACCAATGCATTCAGGCAACTGGGCCAAGAATTGCCCACGCCAAACGTTTACCGCACGGCATCTGGTGCTCCGGGCCACGAATATTGGCAGCAAAAAGCGGATTACGACATGCGCATCCACCTCGACGATGCGACTCAGCGCATCGATGGTTCAGAAACCATCACCTACACCAACAACAGTCCAGACAACCTGCGGTATGTGTGGTTGCAGCTCGACCAAAACGTGCGTGCCTTGGACAGCGACAGTTACAAGATCAAGGAATCGACGCTGGGAGAGAAGGTGTCGTTCGACGACCTGCGAGGTCTGGAGCCCACTTTTGACGGTGGGTTCAACATCCAGAAGGTGGTCGATGCTTCAGGAAAGGCATTGGATTACACGACGAACAAGACCATGATGCGCATCGATCTCCCGAAAGTATTGCGTCCGGGAAACACCTTCAAGTTCAGCATCGATTGGTGGTACAACATCAACGACCGCATGAAGGATGGAGGGCGCAGTGGTTTTGAATATTTCGAAGAAGAGGACAACTACATCTACACCATTGCCCAATTCTATCCCCGCATGGTCGTTTACTGCGACAATGAAGGTTGGCAAAACAAGCAGTTCTTGGGCAATGGAGAGTTCACCCTCAATTTTGGCGACTACCACGTGGAGTTGACGGTGCCTGAGGACCACATTGTGGCGTCCACCGGAACGCTCAGCAATGCCAAGAGCGTGCTGACCTCCAGCCAGAGACGACGTTACGAAAAGTCGCGTTCCACCTACGACCAGCCAGTGCTCATCGTGACGGAGGAGGAAGCGCGCGAAAACGAGATGACCAAGGCTAAGGGAGAAAAGACTTGGGTGTTTGATGCCAAGAATGTCCGAGACTTTGGTTGGGCTTCGAGCCGCAAGTTCATTTGGGACGCCATGGCGGTCAAGGTGGGCAATCGGTCGCCCTTGGCGATGAGCTACTATCCCAAAGAGGGCAACCCCTTGTGGGAACAATACAGCACCAAGGCTGTGGCGCAGACCCTGAAGACCTACAGCAAATTCACTGTGGACTATCCCTACCCCGTGGCGATTTCTGTGCACACGAAGTGGATTGGCATGGAGTACCCCATGATTTGCTTCAACGGAGGGCGTCCAGCTGAAGATGGCACCTACAGTGCACGCACCAAGCACGGGATGGTCAGTGTGATCATCCACGAGGTCGGACACAACTTCTTCCCGATGATCATCAATTCGGATGAGCGCCAGTGGACTTGGATGGACGAAGGCTTGAATACGTTTGTCCAGTTCCTGACAGAGAAAGAATTCGACAGGGACTACCCATCCCGCCGCGGCAGCGCCCGGAACATTCGGGAATACATGGGCGGGGACAAGACCCGCATCAGCCCCATCATGACCAACTCGGAGTCGATCTACCAATTTGGCAACAACGCTTACGGAAAGCCCGCAACAGCCTTGAACATCCTCCGCGAGTCCGTCATGGGCCGCGAATTGTTTGACCATGCCTTCAAGGAGTACAGCCGTCGATGGGCCTTCAAGCACCCTTCGCCAGCGGACTTCTTCCGCACCATGGAAGATGCTTCGGGGGTCGATTTGGATTGGTTCTGGCGCGGATGGTTCTACACCACGGACCACGTTGACATTGCCATGGAGGACATCAAGTGGATGCAGATGGATTCACAAGATCCCGACGAAGAAGCGGCGTTCCGCAAAGCGGCCGATGCCAACGTGCCGAAGGACATCACCCAGATGCGCAACGCCGATGGTGGAATCCCCGAGACCTACCTCGAGGCCGACCCCACTTTGAACGATTATTACACCACCACGGGCAAGTACGAAGTGCTTGCGTTGGACCGCTCGGAGTCCAAGGAATTGCTGGAAGGTTTGAGTGAGGAGGACCGGGCGCTTCTAGAAAGCGGAAAGCAGTACTACGAAATCACCTTCCGCAACATAGGGGGCTTGGTCATGCCGCTGTTTGTCGAGTTTGAGTTCGAAGATGGACAGCGGGATTTGCGCAAAATTCCTGCTGAAATTTGGAAGAAGAGCGAGCCCACCGTGACGAAGGTCTTTGTGGTCGACCAGCCCGCTGTGCGGGTCACGCTCGACCCTTACATGGAGACAGCGGATGTCGACATGGGGAACAACGTTTGGCCCCCACGTCCTGAACCCACCAGATTTGAAGCCTACAAAGGTGGCCGCGGTTACAGCCGTTATGGCTCAGGAGGAGAAAACCCCATGCAGAGGGCGCGTCGCAGCGCTGAAATGGAAAGCGGAGAGGGAGGAGAGTAAAGGGTTACTGTCCAAACCACATCATGAGCCCGATGGAGGCGGTGGCCAAGGCGACCCCCCATCGGGTTTTTGCATGCGGGATGTCAGAGAGCAGGAGGGCACCGGCCAGGGTGGCCACCACAATCACACTCAGGTTGAGCAGCGGCACCACCAACGTGCGCTCGAAGAACCCTGCATCAAAGGCCAAGAGCAGGAAGTAGAGCGAACCAAAGTTGACCACACCAAGCAATGTGCCTCCGGCAAAGTCCCGGAGGCTGGGCCATCCTTTTTGACCCCGGATTTGGTCCACGGTGCCGACCAATGCCCCCAAAGTGAAAGGCACGGAAGCAAAGGCCATGCGCATTCCGGGCAAGTCCAACGATGGGTGGGAAGAGTGCCAACCAAACATGAGGTCAATGGTGCCACTGCCCAAAAACATCACCACGGGCATCCAGGCGGCAGAAAGACCAGGGGGCGCTGTGGCGGGGCCTTGTGAAGAGAGCCAAACGGCTGGGAAAGCGAGGGCGAGTCCACACCACTGTCCCCAATGCACCAGGTGCCAGCCGTCGAACAAGGCAAAAACAAGCACGGGAATCGCCATGGACAATTTGGTGGAAATGGTGGCCACGGAAACACCAAGTTCTTGGGAGCAACGTGCGGTCAGTCGAAACAGGGGGTAGAAGGCCAGGCCAAGAATGGCCAGTGGCCCCAGCCATGGGGCTTCGACCGCTGCAACCATCGCTGAAGCACCACCTGCCAGGTTCCATCCCAAGATGGCCGCCACATAGTAATTGATGGTGATGGCCCAATTCGATTGTACGCCCCATCGTTCAAACCCTGCGAAAAGCAGGTAAATGAGCACGGTTGCAGCCACGGTGATGACGAAGGTCCACATGGGGTCAAGAATGAGAAGGGAGGGGGTGCCAAACGTCCACCACATCTTCGCCCATGGTCATGGACTGTGTGGGGGACCAGGCGGGAACAGGAGGAGCGGGGAGCCCGTTCTCCAAACTCCCTGGTGCGGTCAGCACATGCAGTTCATTCCAGAAGGGGGTGTCCAGCACCTGTTGAGCCAAATCGGCGCCACCTTCGACGAGAACGGCAGCGCAAGCCAGGTCCTCTTTCATGGCACGCCACCATGGGCCAGTGGGCCAGGGAGCGTTCATGCAATGGGTGGCATGTCCCGCTTTCCCCCAAGCCTTCATGGCATCGCTTCCAAATCCATCCAAAGGATGCAGCATGGTGGCCGGCAAAGTGCCTTCCTCGGAACGCGTCCATTCGTCTGGGGGAGGGGTTTGCCCGTGGGTCAGCACCATCGGACGCGGAGATGGTCCAGGGACAGATCGAACATTGAGCCGCGGCGCGTCCACAAGCCAAGTTCGCATGCCGACCAAAATCACATCGTGTTGAGCGCGAAGACCATGGGTCCAACGTGCACTGGCCGTTCCTGTCAAGGAATGGCTTCCTCTGCCCGGGAGGGCTCGTTCTTCAGGGTCGATGAATCCATCGCTGGATTGCGCCCACTTGAGGGTCACCCAGGGGGTGGGTTGCGTCATGGCATGGACAAAGCGCGCGTTGAGGCTTTTGGCTTCCTGGGCCAAACATCCAACCTCCACGTCAAGCCCAGCCTCTCGCAAGAGCTCGATTCCACGGCCGGATACGAGTGGATTGGGGTCCTCCATGCCCACCACGACACGTCCGACGCCACGCTCTGTCAAGAGCTGCGCACAAGGCGGGGTCTTCCCTACGTGGCTGCATGGCTCCAATGTGACGTAGGCGGTGGCCTGTGACAAGTCGGTGCCCTCGCCGATTTGTCTCAAGGCGTTCACTTCGGCGTGGTCTTCTCCAAATGTTTGATGCCAACCCTCTCCAATGCAACGGTCTTGGTCGACCACCACACAGCCCACCATGGGGTTGGGCCACGTGGTCCATCTGCCGCGCTCCGCAAGTTCCAATGCGCGCCTCATCCAGCGCTCATCGATGGGCGCAAAGTTCATGCGTCCTTCTGCGCGCAAGCGGTGAGGGTGTTTTGCATCAGTGAGGCAATGGTCATGGGCCCTACACCTCCAGGGACGGGGGTGATCCATGAGCATTTGGACTTCACGCTGTCGAAATCCACGTCGCCAGTGAGTCGATGGCCGGATTTTTTGGTTGCATCTGGGATGCGGTTGATGCCCACATCAATGACCACCGCTCCAGGTTTCACCATGTCCTCCGTGACAAAGTGAGCCCGCCCAATGGCTGCGACAAGGATGTCGGCCCGGCGCGTGTGGTCTGCCAAGTCTTGTGTGCGGCTGTGGCACACGGTGACCGTGCAATTCCCAGGAACGCCGTTGCGGCGAAGAAGAAGGGCCATGGGGGTGCCTACAATGGAGCTCCGGCCCAAAATCACGGCATGTTTTCCTTGGGTGTCAATGTTGGCACGTTCCAAAAGCGACATGATGCCCATGGGCGTGGCTGGCAAAAAGCAAGGAAGGTCAAGGGCCATTTTCCCGGCATTCACGGGGTGGAACCCATCCACGTCTTTGGACGGCAAGACCGCCTCCAACACTTCTTGGTCGTTGATGTGGTCAGGCAGAGGCAGCTGCACGATGAATCCATCGACCTCGGGGTCGAGGTTCAATTCATGGACGACTTGAAGTAGTTCTTCCTGGGAAATGTCCACGGGGCGTTGGACCAAGGTGCTTTCGAACCCAACCCTGGCGCAAGCTTTGACTTTGTGTCCGACGTACGCGCGGCTTGCCGGGTTGTCCCCTACGAGAACAGCAGCCAAATGCGGGCGCTTTTTTCCCGATGCAAGCCTGGAGGTCACGGCATCTGTCAATTCTGCTTCAATGGCCAATGACGTGGCCTTTCCATCCAAAATGTGCGTCATGTCTTCCTAACCATTGGTGTTGCGATCCTGTTCAACCTCTGCGTCCTGGCATCCTCATCCCCGGGACCTTTGGCATGCCGCCTCGTGCCATGTTGCCCATCATCTTCTTCATTTCTTGGAATTGCTTGAGCAAACGGTTGACATCTTCCACGCTTCGGCCACTCCCTCGGGCAATGCGTCCTCGCCGGCTGCCGTTGATGATGCTCGGCTCGGCACGCTCCTTGGGGGTCATCGAACGGATGATGGATTCAATCCCCATGAAGGCGTTGTCGTCAATGTCCATCCCTTTGAGGGCTTTGCCCATGCCCGGCACCATGCCGAGAAGGTCCTTGACGTTGCCCATTTTTTTGATCTGTTGGATCTGGGCAAGAAAATCTTCCAGGTCAAAGGTGTTCTTCCTGAGTTTGGCTTCGATGCGCTTGGCCTCTTGGTCGTCGATGGCCTGCTGGGCCCGCTCCACCAAGGACACCACGTCGCCCTTTCCAAGAATCCTGTCGGCCATCCGCTCTGGATGGAAGACATCGAGGGCATCCATCTTTTCCCCTGTCCCCACGAACTTGATGGGTTTCCCTACCACAGAAAAGATGCTCAGTGCGGCACCTCCACGGGCATCCCCGTCCAATTTGGTCAGCACCACGCCAGTGAAGTCGAGCCTTTCGTTGAAGGCCTTGGCGGTTTGCACGGCGTCTTGACCTGTCATGGCGTCCACCACAAACAAAGTCTCCTGCGGCTGGACCGCCTTGCGCACGGCCGAAATCTCATCCATCAGAACTTCGTCAATGGCCAATCGACCAGCCGTGTCGACAATGACGGCTCCATAGCCCTCTGACTTGGCCTTGGCCATGCCGCGGGTGGCGATGCCAACCGCATCCTTCACTCCAGGCTCCGAATAGACGTCTACTCCAACACTTTGGCCAACGACTTCAAGTTGGTCCACCGCTGCGGGTCGGTGCACGTCGCATGCCACAAGAAGGGGTTTCCTTCCCGACTTGGCGATCCGCGCTGCCAGCTTTCCTGCGTGGGTTGTCTTACCTGCTCCTTGAAGACCCGCCAGAAGAATAGAAGCTGGTTGCCCTTTGAGTTCCAAGGGCGCAGCAGCCTGCCCCATGAGTTTGGTCAGCTCTTCGTGGGTGATTTTGATGAGGAGTTGTCCCGGCTGGATCGCTGTCAACACTTCGCGCCCTAGGGCTTCAGCTTTGACTTTTTTGACAAATTCTTTGGCGGTTTTGAAGTCGACGTCCGCATCAAGCAATGCTTTGCGGACTTCTTTCAAAGTTTCTCCAACATTGACCTCTGTGATGGAGCCGTGTCCTTTCAACACCTTAAAGGCGCGCTCAAATCGTTCTTGCAGATGGTCAAACATGTCGCTGGTTTCGTGGGTTTTAGGCCCGAATGAAGAGGGGCAAAGGTAGGGGAGTTTTCCAGGAACGGCGTGTAATCATTATCACGCTGAATGAATGGTAATTATCGATGAATTGCGAAAAAATCTCTTTTGTTGGCGCTATTTCCACGATGAGTTGTATATTTAGGGTGAATAAAATTTTCTCAACATCATGCGAACGAATATTTGCCTCGCCATTTTGGCACTCTTCGGATTGGCTCCTTTCATGGGAATCAATGCGCAGTACACACTCTCTGTAGAAGCATCTGCTCCTGCCGGGGCGACCACTCCAGGTTCTGTGTACAG
>JBELJW010000115.1:0-7161 GCA_042089975.1 Flavobacteriales bacterium
TTTGGTGTGCTGCAAGCATCAAGGCGCTGAGCAAGTTCTCTCTGCCGTCGGTGCGCGGGATGCCAATGGGCAACTGCGACCCCGTGAAAATCACCGGTTTTTGAAGGCCTTCCAGCATGAAGCTCAAGGCGGAGGCGGAATACGCCATGGTGTCGGTGCCATGAAGAATGACAAATCCATCAAATCGATTGTAGCATTCCGCCACGGTGGTGGCCAGGCTGCGCCAATGTCTGGGCGAGACGTCGCTGCTGTCCATTGGGACATCGAACGACACCGCTTCGACACGTATGCCTGCATGTTCCAATTCTGGGACGTGCTTGGCCACCTGGGCAAAATCCAAAGGAACCAATGCCCCACTGACCTTGTCACGGGTCATGCCAATGGTCCCGCCCGTGTAGATCACGAGGACCGTCCGCATGGTCTCCAAGTGGCTCATGGCATGTTCGATTCTGAAAGCCGGAACAACCGATGGGCATTCTCAGTGGTTTGGCGGGCCACCGTTTCCAAGGGGAGGTTCATCAATTCCGACACACGTTGCGCCACAATGGCCACATGGCTCGATTCATTGCGCTTGCCCCGAAATGGCACAGGTGCCAAATATGGACTGTCCGTTTCCAACACCAAACGGTCCAATGGCACATGCGGCAACACGGCATCCAAGCCTCCGTTCTTGTAAGTGGACACCCCGCCGATGCCCAACATCCATCCCGGGTAGCGCAGCGCATGCTCCGCTTCCTTCCATCCGCCTGTGAAACAATGAATGACGCCAGTCAATCCATCGGAGACCTTTTCGTCCAACACCTCAAACAGCTCCTCGAAGGCTTTTCGGACATGAATCACCACGGGAAGTTGACGTTGTTTGGCCCACCCCAATTGGATCTTCAATGCCTCACGCTGTGCCTCCAATGTGGAAGCGTCCCAATGCAAGTCCAAGCCCACTTCCCCAATCGCCACCCAAGGACTGCCTTCCACGGGATCGTCCAAGGCTTGTTCAATGGCCGCCAATGCTGCCTGCCATCCCTCTTGCACATGGCAAGGGTGGAGCCCCATCATGCCACGGCAGCGGTCCGGCCACTGGTGCATCATTTGCTTGACCCTCGGGATGCTGGCCACATCGATGTTGGGCAACAAAAGCATGTCCACTCCGGCTTCTTTGCACCGCTGCATCGCTTCTTCGCGGTCGTCGTCGAATGCCGGTTGGTACAAATGGGTATGGGTGTCCAGCAAATGCATGGCTGCGAAGATAGGCGGAGGATTACCTTTGGCACCTCTCCATGATGGCCCAAACTGACGCTCCCTCCCCTCGTTTTCTCATCGCCCGGTTCAGTGCGCTGGGGGACATCGTCTTGATGCAGCCCCTCATCACCGCTTTGCGCGACACGTATGGCCCCGCGGCGCAGGTGGACTTGATCTGCCTGCGGCGTTGCGAAGAAGCCGCGCGGGTCTTGGGTGGACTGGACCACATTCATCTGGTCGAAAAAGGCACTGGGGAGTGCATCGATGCCATCAAGGAAAAACGCTACGATTACCTGTTGGACCTTCATCAATCGGTGAGGTCTCGCTCTTTGGCTGGACAAATGGACAGCCTTGTGCTCAAAGTGGACAAGGCCAATGTCGCAAGGTGGCTGCACATCAGAGGATGGCGCAAAGAACCAGTCCCCTCCTTCGTGGAGAGGTGCTTTGACGTTGTGGCACCATTTGGCATGGTGCCTCCGGCGGAGACGCTTTGGGGGCCCGACGCATGGGGAAGCCTGACCGCTGAGAAATTGTCTCCCCACCTCGAAGAACGCGTCACAAAAGACCATGTCGCACTTTGCTTGGGCTCCTCCCAGCCCGGCAAGCACTTGTCAGAAGACGTTGTCCACGCTGTCTTGCAGTGGACCCAACGCCAAGGCCATGCCCTTCTTTTGTTGGGCGGGTCTGCAGAGAGGCCACGGGCACAAGAGCTTGCAGATGGATGGCCACACGCAGTGGACCTTACAGGTGCCTGCACCCTTCTCGAGACCGTTGGGGTGTTCCAAAGGGCCGCTGCCGTCGTGACCGGAGACACGGTCACCATGCACCTCGGTGCCGCGACGGGGCGACCAATGGCAAGCATTTGGGGCTGCACCAGACCCGCCTTGGGTCTGCGAGCTTGGCGCCCCCATCCGGAGAGTCAGGACATCTTGCCTGAGCGGGCCTCAGACGATCCCCGCCCCTGCTCCAAGCATGGCGCCACCTGTCGCCATGTCAAAGGGCAAGATCCCAAGGCCGCAAGCCGTTGCAGCCAAGAGGTGGACCCCAGCCACGTCCTGAATTGGTTGGAAAATGTACTTAGCTGAAGAGGGCCTTCAATTCTGTGGCCTCCTCGGGCTTCAACTTGCCTGCCAAAATCAAACGCAGTTGCCTTCTGCGCAATGCACTGTCAAACCTTCCTCGCTCCTGCTCATTTTGTGGCTCGATGGCCGGCACAGCGATGGGGCCTCCCAATTGGTCGACGGCCACAAAAGTGTAGTACGCCTCGTTGCATCGGCTGCGGGCACCAGTGGTGGCATTCTCCACAAACACCTCGAGGTAGACCTCCATGGAACTGTTGAAAGCCCTGGTGACTTGAGATTCAATGATGACCACATCGCCCAAACGAATGGGCCGATCGAACGAAACGTTGTTGACAGCAGCGGTGACCACCACCCTTCGGCAATGGCGATTCGCGCTGACGGCTGCCGCCACATCCATCCAATGCAAGAGGTTCCCTCCCATCAAATTGCCCAGGGTGTTGGTGTCGTTGGGCAGAACGATGCGAACGGTCGAACTGAAGGTTTCTTGAGGTTGACGGACTTCTTTCATGGGACGAAGTTCGTCTGAATTTGGACAGAAAAAAAGGGTGCCACAATGGCACCCCTTTCCCTTTTCAAATGCGACGGCTTCTTTACAGAAAAGAGCACCGCCCCACTCACTTGGCCATCAATCGATGACCAAGAGCTTTTTCGTCGAGACGAAGTTTTTGGCGGTCACACGCAATTGGTACATCCCTGCATTCAAAGACGCCACGTTGAAATCAATCGGAGTGGCAGCACCTTCCACAAGCATGCCATTGAACAGAGTCATCACGACTGCTCCCGTGGAAGCATGCAATTCCACGCGCACGTCTGTGCCAACTTCCTCGCTGAGCAAGGTCAAGTTCACTTGTGTGGAAGCAGGGTTGGGTTGCAACGACACGACTTCAATCACGTCTTTGAACGACACTGGAGTGGCATCCTCACCTTCTGCAATCCCGCCTTCCTCGGTGGCATTGCAGCTGGCTCCGGTCACTTGAATCTCATATGAGAAGCTCGTGGCATTGCCCACACAATCGGTGACTGTGTATTGACGCTCAAGGGTCCAAGGCTGGCAACAATCCAACTCGCCGAAGAGGTCGCCGGAGGCCATCACGTTTTGACCTCCCACTGTGCCCGACAGGTAGAACCATCCGCTGAACCCGTAGTTGCTGTTCTTGTTGTTTGCACCTTCTCCGATTTGGAAACCAAAGTATCCATTGGCCGGTTGATGCATCATTTGGAAGCTGTCGCCCTCATATTCCCCCCAGCCTTCTGCGAAGCCAGAAGTCATCATGGCGTAGTCCCAAGCTGTGTGGTCTCCAAGACCGCAATCTGACTTGTAGCTGTGGGTTCCAGGTTGATCGGTCCAAGCTTCCCAGTCCATGGGTGCTGAATAGTGCGCTTCCACCGTCCAACCCGCATTGGGGTTGTCGATTGCCACGACTTCCATCGTGTAGGTCATGGTGCCATCCACCATGTGTGCAACGGCCCCGTTCAGCGTCACGTAGGCATTGGAACCTGGGAAATTGAGGAGCTCCATGGAAGTAGGTACGTCACCATCGCAGGTCTCACCATTGGCCAGAGCCTGTGGGTCAGAGATGATGCAATAGCGGTCGATCTCAGAAGTGGGTGCAAAGGCCCCACTGTACGTTTCCACAAGTTCAACACTTGCCTCTCCACCACAATTGTCTGTGAACTGCACATCGCACGCCGCGGGAATGGTCAATGTTCCATCCAACGTCTCACAACACACCTCCACCACTTCGTGGTTCATCAACCCGCATGTGCTGGTGAGTTGAGGCGCCGTGGTGTCCACCATTGAGATGGTCTGACTGACCGCTGAGGCATTTCCACACAAATCGGATGCTGTCCAACTCCGAACGATGTCGTACACATTTTCGCAATCGCTGAACACAGTGTCCACCAAAAGGCTCAACTCCACAGCGGAGCAGTTGTCGCTGACGACGACTTCATCGTACACTGGCTCTGAAAGGCACTCCAGGGCGTAGGACTCTGGCACCATCTCAAAGACGGGAGCAGTGGTGTCTTCAATGGTGATGGTTTGTGAAGCGCTGGAGCTGTTTCCGCAATCGTCTGTGGCGGTCCAAACCCTCGTTAGGGTGTACGAGGCCAAGCAGCCGTTGTAGTCCGTGGATTCATCGAGCACAATGTCGACCATGCCGCATGCGTCCATCGCCTCCGCGTCCAGCATCGGCTGGTCGTCGCTGCACTCTGCCGTGTAATCCCCTGGGACAAAGGTGAACACGGGAGCCGTGGTGTCTTCCACAAAGATGATTTGAGTGGTCTCGGAGGTGTTGCCACAAGCGTCGGTGGCAATGAATTCCCGCAAAATCACGTATTGGCCTGAACACGGGCCCCCAAGGGTGTCTGTTTGGACCACAATTTCAAACGAGGAGCAATGGTCCACTGCCTCTGCCATTTCAAGGACCAAATCGTCTGAGCATTCTGCAGTGTAGTCTTCAGGAACAAAGGTGAAGTAAGGTCCCTCCTCGTCCACAACAGAAATCACTTGAACAGCGGTGGCTGCGTTGTTGCAATTGTCGGTGGCCACCCAGGTGCGCACGATGTCGAAGGTTCCCGCGCACTCAGTGGACAGAGTGTCCACTGAGAGGGTCATCGTGACGCCCGAACAATTGTCTGTCGCCTCTGCCTCCTCATACGTGAGGGCGTCTATGCAATCAGCCGTGTAGTCATCCGGAACGAAGGTGAACTCCGGAGCCGTATCGTCCACCAGAGTCAGCACTTGGTCCACCGTGCTCGCATTGCCGCATTCATCGACAGCAGTGTACACCCTAACGTATTGACCAATGGGCAAGGCGCAGCCTCCACTGGTTTGTTGGTCCTCCCAAGTCAATGAGACCACACCGCAATTGTCCGTGGCCGTCGCAAAACCAACCTCAGGATCGTATTCTGCGCAGGGAATCATGACCACTTCAATGGCGTCAATGACTGGGGATGTTGAGTCGACAATGGTGATGGTCTGCATGGCACTTGCGCTGTTCCCACATGCATCCACAGCCTCAAACGTCCGCTCAATGGTGTACCCCTGAGGACAGTCGTACGACACCACCTCGGTGACCCCAATTTCGAAGTCACTGCAAACGTCCATGCCTGTGGCCATTTCCATGGGGTGCTCTTCGTCACACTCGGCCGTGTAATCGCCAGGCACAAATGTGAACTCAGGCGAAGTCGTGTCTGAAACGCCCACAATCTGCTCATGGGTCACCTCATTGCCGCAATCGTCCGAGCTGGTCCAAGTGCGGGTCAAAGTGTAGTTGCTTGGGCAGCTGCCATCAAGACGTGTTTCGCTGTAGGAAACAGAAACCTCCTGGCAGTTGTCCATTGCCGTGAGCACTGCCCCGTCGGGGACATTGTCACACTCCACCTCCAAAGAGGCTGGAAGCTCCTCCACAAACATCGGAGCCTGGGTGTCCACAATCGTGATGACTTGTGCATCCGAAGTGCTGTTTCCACAGGCATCGGTGGCGACAAAGGTGCGGGTCACAACGTACGACTGGGCGCAAACACCTGCAACCGTGTCGGCCGTGAGGACAATCGTGACAGGGCCACAGTTGTCAGATGCTGTCGCAGCCTCCAAGGGGTGAGCGGCACTGCATTCCGCCTCGTAATCCGCTGGGATCTCGAGCGACGGAGCCGTGGTGTCCGCAACCTCAATCACTTGAACAGCAGATGCTGAATTGTCGCAATTGTCAACTGCGGTGAAGGTTCTGGTGATCGTGAAGGTCTGCATGCACAGCTCTGAGAAGACCGTGTCGGCAACCACAGTGACGCTTGCCCCTGAGCAATTGTCCGTGGCCATCGCCATGTCGTACACAATCGCTTCGTCGCATTCGTAACTCGCATCGGCAGGAACAGAGTCAAACTCTGGAGCCTGCGAGTCTGTGAGCGTAATGATCTGCTCGAACGTCGACGCATTGCCGCAGTCGTCGGTCGCAGTATAGGTGCGGCTGAATTGTCCAATCGGAAGCACACAGCCTCCACTTTGCTCGAAATCTGTCCAGCTCAGGCTCACCATCCCACAGTTGTCTGTGGCTGTGGCGAATGCCATGTCAGGGTCAAAAGCCTCACATGACACCAACACCAAATTCTCACCACTGACCACAGGGTTGGTGGTGTCTTGTACTTCCACGTTTTGCACGTGGGTCGTGGCATTGCCGCACAAATCGGTCACCGTCCAACGACGGTTCAAGACATAGTGGTTGGGACAATCTCCATCGAACCTCGTTTCGACCCCTTCGCTTACGTGCAGTTCACCTTCGCAATTGTCCTCAGCATGAATTGAAGAAGCAGGGGCCATTTCAGGAATCATGTCGCATTCCACAGTCAACGATTCAGGTCCTGAGATGACCACAGGAGCCTCAGTGTCTTCGCGATCCACAAGGACAGAAGTCGACAAGATTCGACCACAATCGTCGATCGATTCAAACAGGAAAGAGGCGTACTGGCTGCATTCTGAATCTGGTGCTGAACATGCCAAATCCAACACGACGTCACCACTCAATCCTTGGACACTTTCGCCATTCAACATGCCTTCCCAACGAAACCACCCACCAAATCCTTCATTGCAGTTGTGGTTGTTTGCGCCCAATCCAAGCTGGAAACGCTTGCTGTAGGACATGGGCATGTGGTCAATGAAGAGCGTGCCCTCCAACTCGCCATCGCCTTCGAGGCGACTCAACGCCTGCAAATCAAACACCGTGATTCCCGCGGTATCAATGTCACAAGTTTGGTAGCCAGTTTGTTGAGGATCGTCCCCAATGAGGAGCGTATGCGCGTCACTCTCTGCAAGCCACTCCATCGCATTGTCCTCATTGACAAAACG
>JBELJW010000116.1:0-7059 GCA_042089975.1 Flavobacteriales bacterium
CTTCACCCACCTTTGGAACAAACATTGGTCGGTCCATCAACAGCCCTTCCATTCCCTCCAAGAAGAATTGGAGTCAATGGGGCAGTGTGTGGCGCTTGAATCGGTTCGTTTGGACCGTCCTGTGGATTGACAACTGAAGGTGAGTGAAGTGGTGTTCACAGAAGGTCAACTTCCCGCGTTGTTGCTTCAGCCTGCCTTGGAAAATGCCATGTGGCATGGATTGGCGCCATCGGAGGGTGCCCCCAAGCTCCTCATCGAAGTCCTCCCCTTGAACGACTGGCCCTTCGGGGTGGAAATCAGGTTGCTGGACAATGGGGTGGGGCTGCCCTCGGAACATGCGGTGCCAACTCCCTCCCGACATGGGTCGGCTTCCGTAGGGCTCCATCTGGTGCGTCAAAAACTGGCCATGGCCCATCCTGAAGCTTCGTTCCATCTGGCCCCAGCCACCCCGCCATGGACCACCGCAGCCGTCTTCAAGTTGCCGCTCTCTCCGCCAGAGACTTGAGCTGCGGCAACCGAGGGGAAGGCGCATCGCCCAAGTGTCCCCGGCGGCCTTCTTTGGCGTCCAGCCACCCAACTGCCGCGATCATGGCGGCGTTGTCGGTGCAATGGGCCATCGGGGGGATGTGAACCGTCCAATCCTCCTCCTTCGCCGCAGCTTGCAAGCGAGATCGGAGACCTGAATTCGCACTGACTCCCCCTGCAATCGCCACTTCAGTGATCCCTGTGTCATGGACGGCTTGACGGAGCGGGGCCATCAACATGTCCAAGATTGCCGCCTGCACAGACGCACAGATGTCCTCTTGGTTCCGTTGCACGAATTCCTGGTCTTTTGCCTGCTCTTTTTGAAGCACATGGAGCACTTGGGTTTTCAATCCACTGAAACTCCAATCGTATCCCTGCATTCTTGGCCGAGAGAATGAAAAAGCTTCTGGATTCCCTTCCTTGGACAGTCGATCCACGACTGGACCGCCTGGGTAAGGCAGGCCAATGAGTTTGGCCACCTTGTCAAACGCTTCGCCTGCGGCATCGTCCAACGTCTGCCCCAAGACCTCCATGTCGTTGTGGGCATCGACCCGCACCAACTGAGTGTGCCCGCCGCTGACGGTCAAGCACAAAAAGGGATACTCGGGAGCTGGCCCTGGCTCCAAAACATGGGCAAGGATGTGCGCCCGCATGTGGTGGACAGGGATGGCAGGAATGCCTCGCGCAAAGGCATAGGCCTTTGCAAAAGACGCGCCCACATGCAGAGAGCCCTGCAATCCAGGGCCCAGGGTGTAGGCCACAGCGTCGAGCTCCTCGGCTTCGACCTGTGCCTTGTCCAAAGCAGCTTGAACCACAGGCTGAATCTTGGCCAAGTGCGCGCGAGAAGCCCACTCCGGCACCACGCCTCCAACCTCGGCGTGCAAGGTCTGGTTGGCCACAACATTGCTCAGCACCTTTGGCCCACAAATCACTGCGGCAGAGGTGTCGTCGCAAGAGGACTCAATCCCCAAAATCAGCCAATCCTTGTTTTCAGACATGCGTGTTCAAATTTACGGCGCGGCTTTTGCTCGACCTATCTTCGAACCCATCATTCCCCTATGGAACCCAACCCGACTTCAGAGCCAACTCCCCCCACCCCGTCCAGGTGCAAGCCATGGCGGCTTTTGGCGATGGGCATGCTGGCGTTGTTGGTCGGCACCCTTTTGGGACGACATGCCTTGACCAAGGCGGCATTGCAAGTCGCAGCATCGGCTGCCCAAGTGGAACTTTCGATGGATGAAGTTCGGCTGTCTTTGTCCCCCTTGACCTTGACGTGCACAGACCTTTCTGCGCAAACCCTTGACGGCCATCACCTCTGGCGTTTGGACCGGCTGAAGGCAGGCCCTTTTTCAATGGCCGACGGGGGGTGCTCTTTGCAGGAGTTGGCCTTGGGCCATTTGCATTGGGACTTCTCTGAATCTACACCCCCCGACGACCCCACCTCGAAGGCCCCTTTTGACATGGTGTCCACATGGAAAGACTTCTGGGCGCCTATGCCTTGGAACAGCCTGCATTTGGGGGAGTTGACTTGGGATTCGCTGAGTTGGGAAGGCACATCTGGGGCCAAAGCGCATGTGGTTCAAGGGCGTTGGACGGACTGGCATGCAGGCGCGACGGGCATCTTGGTTGAGCATGGGACATGGGGCGCAGGTGCTTGGACCTCCAAAGAAGGATCAGATCCCTTGACATGGTCCCCTGGAGAGGTTCGCGCAAAGTGGGACATGGACGGATGGGACTTGGAGAGCCCTGGATTTGACCTGCCAGGGCTGCAATGGGAAGGTCGCTTGACATGGCCCCTCCAACCTTCCGAAGGAAAGCTCACATTGGACTGGGACGTCTTGAACGCTTTGGCACAAGAATGGCGGCAAGAGGAATGGACTCGGCCCATTGGCCTCCATGGCCAAACGTCGGCACTGCAATGGTCATGGTCGGACGAAGGATGGCGCATAGGGACCGAAGACGGTGGTCCCGTGGCGTTGGAGGTTTCCGGAAGCAAGGACGTTTGGCAGGCAAAGCTGGAACTGCCGTCGACACTTTGGAAGTCTGAGGCCACCATCCCTGTCTGGGCAGCCGAGGCTGAAGGGAGTGCCCATTCTGCCACATGGAGGGTCCGCGGTGGAGATGACGTGAGGCTTGACGGCACCCTGACCCCTGCACGTGCCTGGTCCGCAGAACATCAACCGTGGTCCACCGCAGCAACTTGCAATTGGCGGATGACCAAATGCCTGGGCTATACAGAGACGCCAGAAGGCACGCTTTCAGGAAGGGTGACCTTTGAAGATGCTGGCATTGGATGGCAGGTTGGACAGCGCCAAGCCCAAAAGCCTTGGTCGATGGAAGGCATGGCCACAGCAGATGCGTTTCCCTTCCACGGCCGCATTCCCGCCTCACTTGTGTTTTCTGACGGAAGTGGCCGCCTCGATCTCGACGGAACAGTCAGCCCCCCAACACCAGGCCATGCGCTGTGGTCCTGGAGCCTGCGAGGGCTTTGGGACGAACGAATGGAGGACCAATTTGTGTGGGAGGGGACGTTTCATCCAGAAGGAAGCATCCAGTCCAAGACGAGGGGCTGGGGCCAAACCACGGAAGTCCTTCTCCAACAACCGCCACCTTCCTGGAGCCTTTGGCTGGAGGGACTGATGAACTTGCAGACTGGAACTTGGCCTGTGGGTGAAATCAAGGCCGAAGTGTCCCCCAAGAGCGCCATTTGGGATGCCCTGCCCAAAGACATCGAAGTGCTTGACACCCTCCGTTTCGCGGCAAGCGTTCATCAGCAAGGTCTCGACGGTCACTTCGATGCTGGAGAGATGACCCTCTATGGCCAGCGCCTGGACTTTGTGCAAGCCAAGCTTCAGGGACAGCCAAACGCATGGTCCTTGTCTTCCCTGCTGTCAGCGGGCGATGCCGCGCTGGACGCCAAGATTTCCGCAGACACTGCCTGGCATGTGGACATGCATGGAACACTCACGGGTGCCGGACATCTGCACCTCAAGGGTGAAGCAACACCAAGCGCAAACGAATCTTGGACGTGTCGGTTGGCCCAAGTGGACGCTTCCCTCGTTGCGGAGACGACAGAGTTGCTGGACATCGCATTGTTGCACCCAATGGAGTGGAGGCCCCAAGAGCATGCCCTCCTCCCCCCTGACCTTCAACTGCAGGGCAGTTTGGGATCGTTCGAGTGCAGGTCTGAGATGGACTCTGCCTCTCGCAAGTTGACCTGGTCGATGACTGGCGGGAAAGAGGCGTTGTCTTGGGCAAAGCGGCACTGGGGCCTCAACTTGGGCCAATTGGGCATGCACGGAGACGTCGTTTGGCAGCAACCTGGTCTCGCCTCTGTACCGGCATTCCGGTGCGGGATGGAAGCGTCTGATGTACGATGGGCCGCCATTGAAGCACAGACCATCCGAGCGCAGGCCCAGTCAGTTGGTCCAGAATGGGCGTACGAAGCCACGGCCTGGGCGGGGCAAGACCAACTTTTGGGGACCCTGGCAGGTCGCAGCAAACCCACCGCACCCTCCGGAACCCTCTTCCCCTTGGACTTCAGTTTTCAAAAAATCCCTGCCAAATGGGTGCATGCTTGGGTGGACACCAACGTGGTCGGGCTGGACGGCACATGCGATGTCGTTGGGGCTTGGGATGGCTCCGTCTTGGAGCCTTCTGTTCGAGGGCGGGCCAACCTCAATGCACTTGAGGTGAGGGTGCCGAGCCTGGGCACCGCGTTTCAGTTGGACGGCACCTTGAACATCCTGCCAGATGCCGTGCTGATGGACCAGGCCACATTGACCGACGAACAAGGCCATGAGACCCAAGTCGTGGGGGCCTTGTTTCACGAAGGTTTTGACCAGATCAACTTGGACATCAGCTGCACCGACATGGAGGAGCCCCTGCGCATCTTGAACCTCCCTCCTTCGCTCGACGCCCCCTTCTACGGAGTTCTTGACGGACAGGGGGAAGTGGATGTATCTTGGTGGGGGGACCAAGTGACGGTGATGGCCGATGCCAAGGTGCTCGGCGACACCGACGTCAAAATGAGCCTCGATGCATCTTCCGAAGAAAGTTGGGAAGATTTCCTATCCTTTGCATCTCTTCCTGATCCAGCGGTGGTTGCGAAAGGGAAGGCCAAGCGCGAGGAACCTCCTTTGGGCGTTGTTCTGCAATTGAAAATCGAAGCCACCGAGGAGGCACAAGTGACCCTTCTTACGGACGCCGAAAACGACGCCAACTTGGTGGGTCGAACAAAGGGCCACCTGGACCTGACCTTGGAAGACTGGGACCGCATCCAACTGGCGGGGCAATTGGCTGTGGTGGAAGGCCAATACGATTTTGCCTTGGGGCCTTATTTGCGAAAGACGTTTGAGCTGGAGCCAGGAGGAGTCCTGAGGTGGGACGGTGATCCTTACAAGGGATCCATGGACCTTGAGGCCACTTACCGCACTAGGGCCAATGTCACTCCCCTCGTGGGAGACTTGGGCGGCCAAGGAAACCAAAATGAAACCATCGAGGTGGTGCTGCATCTGCGCAACGACATGCTGCTGCCAGACATTGGGTTTGATCTTGCGGCGCCAGAAGCAGAGAATGTTGTCCAAGCGGCCCTTCAAAGTGCATTGATGGACGAAACCGAACGCACAAGCCAGGCCATTGCCCTGCTCAGTTTGCAGGAATTCCTCCCCTCCCAAGTCAACTCTTTGGCGTTGGGTTCTTTGGGCTTTCAAACCAACAGCATCGATGTGCTGACCTCCCAGCTTTCAAGGTGGTTGAGTGGCATCAACGACGATTTGGAAATCGGCATTTCCTACGATGGCACTGGCCAAGAGTTGCAAGATCCCTCAACGACGCAGGATGCCCTTCAACTCGCCCTCAAGGCCAGCTTTTTGGACGACAAGTTGGAAGTGGAAGGGGCATTGGGGTCAAGGGGATTGACCCAAGAGGAGTTGGGAGAAGCCCACATCCAAAATGTGCGTGTCTTGTACAACCTCAAGGAAAACAAAAGTCTCCAGTTGACCGGGTTTTCCGAAGCCGCCAACGGCAATGCCCAAGTTTCGAATGCCGTCACACAAGGCATTGGGATTCGATGGCACCGATCGTTCGAATGGAAGTGGCCTTGGCAGCGAACGCCGGAGGGATCAGGCCTTCAGACAGAAGAGGGCCAAGCCCCTTCTGACACTTCCGAGTGAAGTCCCTCTTGATGTTGCAGCCAACAATCGATCAACCAGCCTTTTGCCACTTGGGGATTTCTGAACACACGAAAGGGAACCTCTGAAGAAAAGAACATCCACCGGATGTGGTGGCGCAATGCCGTCAATCCGGAGGGCACGACAGCGGCGCGCGCCACGACGCTTTCAGACGCCTCGGCCCCCATCCAAAACGACAGAACGTCTTGGTCAAACATGTCGATGTCTGAAGGAACAAGATGCAGCACGGTGCCTTTGTGCTCGGGACAGGCAGAGTCTCGGTCCGACTCGATGCGACGGGCGGAAGGTTCGTCCAAGATGCAATTCGCATTGTGTTCCACCGTACACATCCCTGAAGCCCACGAGAAGGTGGCGCGCTCTGTGGTGCAAGTCATGACATGATCCATGGCCTCAAGATGGACACATCTGGGCCATCGCCGACAGCATCTTCGCCGACATGTTCACATGGGGCTGCGGATTGTGGCCCAAGACTGGGCTCAGTCGCAGCTGTAGTCGCTCAGCGGGCTGGGGGAGCAAAAATTCAAGGCTGCGGTCAAGTCGCCTTCTTGCAGGTGCTGCATGGTTGGCTTGTGGTAGCCGAGGTTGTACACGCCAAGCGTGGTGCGCGACGCCCACAATCCAATGCCCCCTTGCACATTGGTCCAAAGCGGCCGTTCCTGGACAATGCTGTTGGTCGACTCATTGACATCGAGGTAGATGGCAAGGTCTTGGTTGGCCACTTGGAGTTCAAAGTCCAAAGCACGCTCGATTTGGGTGTCGCCGTCGTAGTAACCAAGGACGCGACGGATGCGCGGATTGACCTCCAGACGTGTGGCGAGTTCACTGTAAAAGCGTTCTCCGCTGAAGCTTTCTTCCAACGTTTGGGTGTTGTTGGGGTTGTTCAACTGCCGTGTGCCAAGAGACAAAGAAATCGTTCGGTCACGGACGCTGTCCAGAAGCGTCAACTCGTCGTCGGCGTAGTACCTCTCTTGAAAGTTCACCTTCAAAGAAGCCGCATAGCGGCTCGCCCCTGGAGCAGAGGTCCAACGGAAAGGAAACGATGGGTACGTTGCAGAACCATCGGGATTGACGGACGCAAACCCCATTTGGTAGGAGCTCAAGTTGGGTGGAGGACGCTCGATGCTTCCTGCGCTCGATTGCACCATTGTGGTGGTCGCCTTCAATTCACTGCCATCAGGAAGGAGGGCTTCCAAGCGGTACCATCGGTCTTCACGGAGGGCCCTCTCAGACATCGAGGCAAAATAGACGCGTTGGGACGGGCCAAAAAAGATGCCGTCGGTGCTTTTGTTTTCCAAGACCGTGTCCTGCAGCATCCACTCCACCCCTGTCGCCAGCTCGTTCC
>JBELJW010000117.1:0-7057 GCA_042089975.1 Flavobacteriales bacterium
GCTCGAGTCTGGCGCAGTGACCGCCCACTTCCTCAATCAAGGGGGTCACGACAGACCCGTATTTCATTGCGCGCTTGGCGATGTCTGAAATCTTGTCGATGGCGCCACGCTCCTTGTGCAATTTGCTGGTGGAAGTGTGCAAGGCATGCACCGCATCCGACACCTGGATCAAGATGTCCCGCTGTGCAGAGGACATGGCCTCTCCTTTTTGGCCAAAGACATCCGTCAAACCGGTGATGTTTTCAATGAGCATGTTCTGGTAAGCCAAGGCCGATGGAAGCACCACGTTGGATGCCATGTCTCCCACGATACGGGCCTCGATTTGACGCTTCATGATGTAGTTGTCGTACTCCACTTCCTGACGGGCCTCCAATTCCTCAGGCGTCAAAACATTCATCGATTCAAAAAGGTCGGCGACCTCTTTCCTTCCCCAAACCTCGAGCGCCGTTGGCGTGTCCTTGAGGTTGCTCAGCCCTCTCTTTTTGGCCTCCGCGACCCACTCGTCTCCGTAACCGTTGCCTTCAAAACGGATGGCCTTGGATTCTTTGATCAGGAGCTGAAGCTCTTTCAACAAGGCGTCGTCTTTCTTCACACCCGCCTTGATCCGCGCGTCTACAGCTGTCTTGAACATCCTAAGTTGCTGCGCCACAATGGTGTTGAGCACCGTCATGGGGACGGCACAATTGGCTGTGGAGCCAGCAGCACGAAGCTCAAACTTGTTGCCGGTGAAGGCAAACGGGGAGGTTCTGTTGCGGTCAGTGTTGTCCAAAAGGACTTCTGGAATCCTTCCGATTTCAAGCTTCAAGGCTGTTTTGTCCTCAGGGGTGAGCTTGCCCGCTTTGATGCTGCTTTCCAATGCATCCAAAAGCTCGGTCAATTGGGACCCGATGAAGGCAGACATGATTGCAGGAGGGGCCTCATTCGCACCAAGGCGATGGTCGTTGCCCACACTTGCAATGGAGGCCCTGACCACATCCGCATGGCGGTGCAACGCGACCAAAGTGTTGACGAAGAAGGTCAGGAACCTGAGGTTGGTCTTGGGGTTTTTGCCAGGCTTCAACAAGTTGACACCGGTGTTTGTGGCGAGCGACCAGTTGTTGTGCTTCCCTGACCCGTTGACTCCAGCGAATGGCTTCTCGTGGAGCAAAATCCGGAAGTCATGGCGGCGGGCCACCACTTCCAACAACTCCATCAACATGAGGTTGTGGTCGTTGGCAAGGTTGGCTTCTTCAAAGACGGGTGCCAACTCAAATTGGTTGGGCGCAACCTCATTGTGACGGGTGGTGACAGGGATGCCCAATTTGTGGGCTTCCATCTCAAAGTCCTTCATGAAGGCGGAAACCCTCTCCGGAATGGACCCGAAGTAGTGGTCGTCCAATTGTTGGCCCTTGGCCGGAGCAGCGCCAAACAAGGCACGTCCCGTCATCGCCAAATCAGGGCGAGAAGCGTACAATGCCTTGTCCACCAAGAAATATTCCTGCTCCCATCCCAAGGTGGCGTTCACCTTGGTGATGTTCTTGTCGAAGAACTGGCACACCGAAGTTGCCGCAGCGTCAATGGCCGACAAGGCCTTCAGCAGCGGCATCTTGTTGTCCAAAGCATACCCCGTGTAGCTGATGAAAATGGTGGGGATGCAGAGCGTTTCACCCCATACAAATGCGGGCGAAGTGGGGTCCCAAAGGGTGTAACCTCTGGCTTCAAACGTGTTTCGAATGCCTCCGTTGGGGAAGGACGATGCATCAGGTTCTTGTTGCACAAGCAACGTGCCGTCGAACTTCTCAATGGCCCGACCATCGGCCGTGGGGGCGATGAAGCTGTCGTGCTTCTCCGCCGTGCTTCCCGTCAAAGGTTGAAACCAGTGGGTGTAGTGTGTGGCCCCTCGACTGATGGCCCATTCTTTCATGGCGCTGGCCGTCTGGTCTGCGACCTTTCGGCTGATGGACGTGCCTTTTTGCATGGCCTCCAGAATCCCGTCGTAGGCCTCATCAGGCAGGTAAGAGCGCATGACGTGAAGGTTGAACACGTTCTCACCGAAGTACTCGGAGATCTTGTTGGATGGCCGCGAAGGGTGTTTGGGCACGCGGTCCAACACTTCGTGGAGGGCTTGTTGGCGGTTGAGGCTCATGGTTGGGTTGATTTTTGGCAAAAGTACAGCCTTAAATCGTGGCAAGCAGGGGGGCATCCACCAAAAACTATCAAAAATTCGTCCACACCCCCATCAAAAACCACCACACAAACCCCTCAAAAGGACTTTTTCAACGCAACACCCCCTTTAAAGTCATTCATGGACCACCCACCTTGTCCAACTTTGGGATCCTTGATGGACCACGACCACCACAATGCCCTTGGGCCAATCCACGGTCTCCAATTCGCAACGCTCGTTGGATGAAATCGACCATTGGCCTTGCTCGAGCAATTGGCCTTGCACCGTGTAAGCCTGCCATTGCACATTCCCCCGCAGACCTGCTGGAAAGAGCGTCAGGGTTTCTTGGAAGGGGTTGGGGAAAACGGCCACATCCCCTGCAACCGTGGACTCCTCTTCCACTTCACTGTACAAATTGGTCGCCCAGTAAAATGCCTGGGAAATGGACTTCCCAAAGTCCGATTCAAAAATGTGAAAATTGCCTCCTGCCACTTTCTTCAGCCTGACAAATCCACTCCCGTCGTTGTTTGCCCAAAAATCCAAGCCGTCGTCCCCGCTGTCAAGGACAGTCATCCGGTAACACCCTTGGTTCAACTCGACCGTGTCCCTGTAGGTTGTGTTGGGCTCACTGTAGCTTCGCGCCCACTGGATTCCTCCGTCTGCCCGGGTGATTTCAACGGAGGTCTCCCCGGGGACGTTGTTGGTTTTGGTCCAAACGATGATGCGGTTGTCGTCCAAGTCATTGTACTGCCATGTGGGCGGGCGTCGGAATGACGAAGACATCCAGCCATTGGATCCCTCCTCGTCCAAAGCATTTGCCACCTCCACATCAACTTCAAAGCGCAGGGTTTCCTCATCGTCTCCAACCACATACGCGCTGGCGGTGTAAGGGAGGGCCACATCGCGCTCTTCGAGGAATGCCATGGGAGGCTCCAAAGAAAGAGTCTCCGTCTCCAGCTCTCCTCCTGAAATGCCAAAAGTGACATTCACCGCACCAAGTGGTGCAGAACCATTGTTGCGGATCCGCACCACCGGCTGCTCACACACAGGATTGAATCTGGATTTCAATTTGTCCTCATTGGGCGCCAAGATGTCCATCATCTCCACGTCGTGCGTCATGTTGGGGCTGCCATAGCCAATGATTTGGCCTTCCATGCGGTAATTCCCGTAAGGATCGTAGGTCACGTCGTACTCCACCTCAAAACTCTCTTGACCTTCCACCAAGGGAGTCAGTTCCAAATCTTCCGTCCGCACAGGCGCACCAGGGCACCAACCTGCGCGGTCGTAAATCCATGTGCCTCCTTGTGGATACAAAGGATTGTCGGCACACTCCTGCATGATTTCCCAGCTCCATTGCTGTTGCCCATCCACTTTCACACTGTGCGTGTTGTAGCAGAATTCTCCGCAGTTGTTGCCTTGGCCAAAGTCATGGCCACTTGCGCGCGTCTTCAGCCTCCACATCGACTCATCTTCTCCAGGGACATAGGTATGAGGCAACACCGTTTCATCCCAATTGCTTAAGTAATGCAGGCCTTTCCAAAAGGCATCTACCCTCTTGACATCACGCGGTGGCGTCCCTTCAATGAAGGCAAACTTGAGGTCCAAGAGTTCCTGCCAGTTTCCGCATTGCAATTCCACACTGTCCTGCAACAAAGGAGCGTAATCGGTGACGTCAAACACCCAAGCCCACCCATCAGGTCCAAGCGTAAGGTTGATGCCGTACGGGGTGATGTACCTCGCCAATTCGTATCGGTCGATGACTTCAAATGGAGCGCCCCAATACGCCAAGGTCTGGTTGTTGTAGGTCGTGGCCTCGCCCTCCACTGGATGCACGGCAAGCGTGTCCCCAAAATCATTCAGCACGTATGTGGCGCTGCCTGCGGGCCACCCGTAGTGCAAGTCCATCCAGCCCACATCGTTTCCTTGCACCTCCCATTGGGTCAAGGAAACAGGGGGCCTGGCAACTGCCGTGGCCACGATGGCCTCCCCAATCGCTGTCATGGGCTCTGCCCCTCCTTGGAGCACAAGCGCGGGGCGTTGGCCCCACGGTGTGGGGTCGAGGAATGCCTCTCGGGCAGCGAATGGGAAACGCCCGGCGTCCCCATGGATCCATCCTGCCAAGGCTCCTTGGTTCGTCACCTCACCATTTTCTCCCAGCATGTTGATGGCCCCAAGAAGCGCATCGGCTTGGGGGTGGTCCAGCAGTGCATCCATCGATGCTCGGTTGCGCCACAAGGCAAGCGTCTCTGCAGACAGTGCGGCGTCCCAAACCCGAAACGCTGCGATGTCCCCAGGATAACCGTTGGTCCCAAAGGCAGACCCGCCCAAGTTCATCCGAACGATGTCTGAAATGACATTGTCCTTGTCGCCGCCGCTGTGAAAGAGCTCCCCATTGACATGCATTTGCATCACACCTTCTCCTGCATCTTTGGTGAATGCCCAATGGACCCATTGGCCTTCGTATTGAGATGCAGATGCAGCTTGATCGATGCGGTCGTAGCCCCCATCAAATCCGGCATCCCAATACATCCTTCCATTGCTCCAGGGAGCATGGACATTCAATTGCCGCTGGCCCGCTGCATCCACCCCTTCGAACAGCGTCGTGTTCGCTGGCAAAATGACGGCATCGCCGCGGATCCAGCACTCCACCGTGACCACGGAGTCGAGCGCCCAAAGGGCAATGGGGTCCATCTCCAATCGGTCTCCACCATCGAGCCGGACCCATTGGGCCGCTCCCGGCGCCTGAGGTGCACACATCAACCCCAGAGAGTCTGGGGCCTCATGGCCCAAAGCATTCCACGCATTGCCATCCTCTGCAACCACACCTTCCAAAGCCAAATCAAGCACCAGATTCAACCCCTCTTGACGCACCAAAGACTGCTGGAAATCCAACAACCATGACGCAGAGAAATCACCCGCACTGATGGGCCCATCCACCAAAGTGGTCCAACCTGAAGAAGACATGGATTCAAGTGAAGTCTGTCCGGTCCATCTTGCACGGAGTGTGACACGGCGAGCCGAAGAAGCGGAGAGGTTGCCTGCGCGGGGAAGTGCCCAGCGCCAGACGTGTTCGTCCGGACTCCAGCCCAAGCTGTCAAGTTCATGAGCGTGCCACATCCATTGATGCCTGCGCTCATTCCCGAGGGAATAGGTCATCATCTCCCCGTTTGGAAGGCCTGTCATGTCGCTCCAAGTGGTGGAGCTGTCAGGAAATTCATGAAAAGCAACACTCGTGGTTTGCAACACCGTGTCATGGGGAATGCCGCCTTCGGGTGCCAGGATCAAATCCGCCGTTTCAAAATCCACATCGTTGACGAGATACAACGGATGAAACAGTGCCGTGCTGTCCAATTCTCCAGTGTGGTCAAACAAGTGGTTGTAGGTCAAGTAATCCCATTCTCCGCAAGGGAACCCAAGGTTGCCTGCGGTCCCATTTTCGAAGCACTTCAGCCTGTGGTACATCAGAATCTTGCGGTAGGTGGTGTCCTCTCCTGAAGGAAAACTGAACCATCGACGACCAGGACTTTCATAGGCCGTGGCCGGGTTGTCCTGGGCCTCCCAAGTGTACGTTTGGACCCATGTCGTGTCCCCAGGATCCGCAAAGGCTGACAGGCTGAGCACCATCAGCATGCCACCGAGACACAAGGTCAAAAGGGATTGCCGCAAAAGAGAAAGAAGTGTGTTCATGGGGGTCATCTTTAAGGACGCCCCAAAGTACGATGTCGACCTGCGGACATCCAACCCAATGTCAGGAGCGCCCGGGGTAGACTTTCAAAGCTTCTGCGAGGCACTCCACCGCACGTTCAATCAACGGAAGGTCCAACACGTAGGCAATGCGTACCTGTTGCGCCCCGGCCCCAGGCGTGGCATAAAACCCTGTAGCTGGAGCCATCATGACGGTGTCTCCCTCCAAGTCAAATGACTCCAGCATCCATTGGCAAAAGGCATCGGCATGGTCGATTGGCAATTCGCAAACGGCATAAAACGCACCTCCAGGTTGAGGGACGCGCACACCAGGGATGGCGCGCAAGCCACGCACCAGCGCATCACGGCGTGCCACATACCGATCTCGTACCTCTGAGAAATACGACGCGGAAGTGTCGAGTGCGGCCTCAGAAGCAATCTGGGCCAAGGTCGGCGGAGACAACCTGGCCATGGCAAATTTCATTGCTGCCGCACGCACCTCTTTGTTTTTGGTCACCATGGCCCCAATCCTTGCGCCGCACATGCTGTAGCGTTTGGACACACTGTCCACCAACACGACGTGCTGGTCCAATCCCTCCAGCTGCATGACCGACTTGGGGGTGGCCCCGTCGTAGCAAAACTCCCGGTAGACCTCGTCGGCAAACAAATACAAGTCATGTTCTTGCACCAACGATGCCAATGCATTCAACTCTTCTCCGCTGTACACTGTACCCGTGGGGTTGCCAGGATTGCACAAAAGCACCGCCTTGGTGCGTTGGGTGATCTTGGCTTCGAAGTCTTCAATGGGTGGCAAAGCAAAACCATCGTCAATGTGCGCGGTGACAGGCACAATGTGGACGCCCGCCATTTGGGCAAAGCCATTGTAATTGGCATAGAACGGTTCTGGAACGATGACTTCGTCTCCAGGGTCGAGGCAGGACATGAACGCGAACACCAAAGCCTCAGAACCTCCGGTGGTCACAAGGATTTCCTCCGCCGAAACGTTCACATGCACACTGCGATAGTAAGCCGCCAACCCTTCTCGGTAACTCGCAAACCCTTCGCTCGGGCTGTATTCGATCACCGTTCGGGTGTCGTTTCTGACGGCCTCCAAGGCAACTTCTGGCGTTGCAATGTCGGGCTGTCCGATGTTCAGATGAATGACACGCTTGCCGGCCTCTTTTGCCTTGGTGGCAAAAGGAGCCAGTTTCCGAATGGGGCTGTCGGGCA
>JBELJW010000118.1:0-4235 GCA_042089975.1 Flavobacteriales bacterium
GTTCATCGACCATTTGAAGCAGACGCTGTCGGGCATCCAATGACAGGACGCGTCCACATCGAGGACCTCGGAACGAGGGACTACAAGGAGACATGGGACTTGCAGGAGTCCATCTTTCAAGACATCGTCCAGCGGAAGATTGCCCGCCGGAATGCGGGTTTGGCCCCCAAGGATCCAGGCCCTGCAGATGCCCCAGACTTGGACATGCCCCAATCCACAATGCTTTGGGTGGAGCACCCCCATGTGCTGACGCTTGGCAAAAGTGGAGAAGCGGCCAATGTGGTGTCGTCTCCAGAGGAATTGGCGCGTTTGGGGGTGCAGTATTACCCCATCAACCGCGGGGGAGACATCACCTACCACGGCCCCGGACAAATTGTCGGGTACCCCATCCTCGACCTTGATCAGTTCTTCACAGACATCCACAAGTACCTGCGATTGCTCGAGGAAGCGGTCATCCTCACCTGCAAGGACCATGGCGTGACGGCAGGGCGAATCGAAGGACTCACAGGGGTTTGGGTCGACCCTGCATCGGGAACGTCCGCACGGAAAATTTGTGCTTTTGGGGTCAAGTGCAGCCGCTGGGTGACCATGCATGGCTTGGCGTTCAACGTGAACACGGATTTGGCGTTTTTTGATTTGATCGTCCCTTGCGGCATTGCCGACCGGGGGGTGACGTCTTTGTCTCAGGAGGTGGGCCAACCCTTGGACCAGCATGAGGTTCGTCTTCAATTGCAGGGGCATTTGGCCAAACTTTTGGCATGGCAGGAGGTTTGACCCAAAAGGGGACCCTTGTTGTCCCGACCTTGCGCTGCACCATCTGACTTCCATTTCATGAAAAAGCCTGCTGTCATTCTTCTTTTGCTGGGAACCTTGGTTTACCTCGTGTCCTTATGGACCAACCTCGATTACGTTTGGGGCGGCATCAGAGAATGTTGGCTCAGGGGATGGGAGAACGCCCAAATCGACGACATGGTCTACCGCGACCACTTGCGGGAGTTGCCTGCGTCCACCGATCCACAGCCTTGGCCCGAAGGCCCGCTGTGGGGAGAAGCCACCTTGGACGCTGCAGGTCAGGCATGGCTCGAGAGCAGCGAGACGGCGAGTTTTTTGGTGCTCCAGAACGACAGCTTGGTCTTCGAACGGTACCTCATGGGTCACGACTTGGAAACCCTTACCAATTCCTTTTCAGTGGCCAAATCCATCACCGCGATGGCTGTGGGCCACGCTGTGACGAAGGGTTTGGTCAAGGTGGACGACCCCCTCGGGGCATTCTTGCCACGCTTTAGGGAAGGGGACGATGCTGATTTGACAGTGGAGGAGGTGCTTCAGATGCGAAGCAACATCTCGTTTGGGGAGGATTACAATGACCCCTTTGGGTTCCAGGCCAAGGCTTATTACCGGGAAGACAACAGGACGCTGCTCCAACCTTACCGCGTCAATGGACAACCTGGCGTCCCCTTCGAATACCAAGGAGGCAACACCATGCTGTTGGGTGAAATGTTGGATGCGGTGCGACCGGGCAACTTGTCCATCGACATCCACCAGGCGCTGTGGGAACCCATGGGGGCGGAGCACGCAGCCTATTGGGGACTTGACGGCAACCCAGAAGAGGGCGCGGTGGAACGGTCTTTTGCGCAGTTCTACGCCACCACCAGGGACTATGCGAGGCTTGGACAGTTGCTCTTGGACACGGGCAGCTGGAAAGGAACACAGCTGTTGGACAAAGCATTTGTGACGGCCATGTTGACCCCCATCGCAGAGACCACAGACGCAGTGGACACTCGGTTTTACGGGTACCAAACCTGGCTGGGGTCCACGGACGATGGCCTCGCCTTTTCATGCATGGAGGGCCTGCGCGGCCAATTTGTGTTGTCCATTCCCGCATTGGATGCCGTGGTGGTGCGTACGGGCTACGACAAGCGCAAGGCCAAAAAGCGCGATTTGCCTGTGGACATTTACGCGGCCATCGAAGCGGCGCGCGGTTTGTTTTGACCGGCCATTCTTGGGCCAATTCACATAAGATGTGTCGTTTACAAACCATGGCCCAACGCTTGTGAACACTTCGACGGCCTCTTGAATCTCCCGTTTTTTCTTGGGTCCAAACCCTTGAAATGCTTCGACAACTTCACGCCTTGGTCGTCGACGACGAGCCCCATTGCCGGGACTTGTTGTGCCGACAAATTGAACGGTCTTGTCCTTCCATTCGCATCATGCAAACTGCCGCCAGTGCGCGTGAGGCGGAAAGGCTGATCGAAGACTTGGCCCCGGATGTGGTCTTTATGGACATCCACATGCCCCATCGCTATGGGCTCGAATTGACGGGGGCCTTGGAGGACCGGGATTTCTTTCTGGTGTACACCACTGCCCATGATGGCTACGCTGTGGAAGCTCTTCGTCAAGAGGCCTTCGATTATTTGCTCAAGCCCATCGATCGGGAAGATTTGAAGACATGCACCCGGCGAATGACCATGGACTTCTTTCACAAAAGAATGCGGGGGAAGGGTGCCATTTCTCCCGCCATGAGGCGGCTGGAGATCAACACCTCTGGAAAGCGCCACTTTGTGCGCCACAAGGACATCGTCCACGCAGAGGCAGAGGGCAGTTACACCACCCTTCATTTGGCCTCTGGGAAAAGGCTGACACTGAGCAAGAACTTGAAGCGGGTGGAAGAAATGCTGAGCAACGACATGTTTTACCGCACCCACAACAGCCACCTTGTGCAGCTTGAGCGCGTGGTGTCATGCAATTACCGGGACAACAGTGTACAGCTTGATTCTGGGGCCAAGGTGCCTATGGCCGTTCGAAAAAGGGAATCGTTGAAGCAGAAATTGGCCCTTGTCATGCCGGCTTGACACCCTTGCGCTGAGCCTTTGCAGGGCGACTATCTTTGGCCCATGACCACCACATTGCAGGACATCCGAACCCTTTCTGACGAAGCCCTTCAAAAGGCCTTGTTGGATTTGGGCGAGCAACCCTTCAGGGCCAAGCAAGTGTCCGAATGGTTGTGGACGCACGGTGCAGGGTCGTTCGACGGCATGACTTCCTTGGGGAAAGACCTCCGAGAAAAACTCAAGGGCTCCTTTGCTTTGGAAAGAATCCATCAGGTGGAGGCGCAGCGGTCCAAAGATGGGACGGTCAAGTGTGCTTATCAAATTGATGGAGACGAGCACCGGGTCGTGGAGGGCGTGTTGATCCCCACTACCAAGCGTTTGACGGCATGCATCAGTTCGCAGGTAGGGTGCAGCCTGGCATGCAAATTCTGCGCAACGGGTCGGTTGAAGCTGCTCAAGAATTTGACCGCTGGCGACATGTTTGACCAAGTCCAAATGCTGAATGTCCTCGCACACGAGCAGCAAGGCAAGGGCCTTTCCAACATTGTTTACATGGGCATGGGAGAGCCTTTGCTGAACTACAAGAACGTGTTGGAGTCGGTGGACAGAATCACCGGAACACCGGGTCTAGGCATGTCCCCCAAACGCATCACGATTTCCACTGCGGGGATTGCCAAGGCCATCAAGAGACTGGGGGACGATGAGGTCAAGTTCAATTTGGCATTGAGCCTTCACGCTGCCAACGACGCCAAGCGCAACCACATCATGGCCATCAATGAAACGAACAGCCTTTCTGTTTTGGCGGAGTCGCTCCGGTACTTCCATGAAAAGACGGGGACGCGGCCAACGTTTGAGTTCATTGTGTTCAAGGACTTCAACGACGGTCTGCAAGACGCCCGGGAACTCGCCGATTTTTGCCGCCACGTGCCTTGCAAGATCAACTTGATTGAATACAACCCCATCGACGATGGGGAGTTTCAGCAAACCACGCCACAGCGGCTGGAAGATTTCGTGGCGCTTTTGGAAGACCGCAACCTCATTGTGAACGTCCGCCGCTCCAGAGGCAAAGACATCGACGCAGCATGCGGTCAGTTGGCGAACAAGAATGCGGCAGGGGCGGAGGCTCCCCGCAAGTGATCAGTCCAGCTTGAGGACGGCCAGGAAGGCCGATTGAGGCACCTCCACTGTGCCGATTTGGCGCATCCGCTTCTTTCCCTTTTTCTGCTTTTCCAAAAGTTTGCGCTTCCGGGTGATGTCGCCACCGTAGCATTTCGCCGTCACGTCCTTTCGGACCGCGGAGATGGTCTCACGGGCGATGATTTTGGCCCCAATGGCCGCTTGGAGGGCGATCAAAAACTGTTGTCTGGGGATCAGCTGTTTCAGCTTCAGACAGATTTTTTTGCC
>JBELJW010000118.1:4335-6912 GCA_042089975.1 Flavobacteriales bacterium
GGCTCTTCTACGTAGTCCAAGTGGTTGGCTTCAGGCAGGTCGCTTGGGTTCATGATTTCCATGAACTCTCCTTTCTTGGTGTAGGCTTTGTAACCGACGTTGGGGACCGTGGTGATGACGGTCATGTTGAATTCGCGTTCCAGCCTCTCTTGGATGATTTCCATGTGGAGCATGCCGAGGAACCCGCATCGGAACCCAAACCCCAAAGCTGCGGAGCTCTCGGGCTCAAACACGAGGGAGGCGTCGTTGAGTTGCAGTTTTTCCATGGAAGCTCTTAACTCCTCGTAGTCCTCCGTGTCGACGGGGTAAATGCCTGCAAACACCATGGGCTTCACATCTTCAAACCCTTGAACCGCATCTTGGCAGGGGTTGGCTTGAAGGGTCAGGGTGTCTCCGACCTTGACTTCTTTCGCATTCTTGATCCCAGAAATGATGTACCCGACATCCCCTGCGGACAAATTGGTTTTGGGGGTCAAATCCATGCCCAGGACCCCAATTTCGTCTGCACCGTATTCCTTGCCCGTGGCCATGAATTTCACGCGGTCGCCTTTTTGGAGGCTTCCGTTCAGAATGCGGTAGTATGCGATGATGCCCCGAAAGGAGTTGAAGACGGAGTCGAACACCATGGCTTGCAATGGGGCTTCAGGGTCGCCCTTGGGGGCAGGCACCCGATCGACAATGGCCTCGAGGATGGCCTCCACGCCCATCCCTGTTTTCCCGCTTGCAGGAAGAATGTCGTCCATCTTGCAACCGATCAAATCCACAATTTGCTCTCCGACCACTTCGGGGTCCGCGGAGTCCAAATCCATTTTGTTCAGCACCGGCACAATTTCCAAATCGTGCTCCAACGCCAGGTAAAGGTTGCTGATGGTTTGGGCCTCGATGCCTTGGGTGGCGTCGACGATGAGCAAGGCCCCCTCGCAGGCCGCGATGGAACGCGACACTTCATAGCTGAAATCGACGTGCCCCGGGGTGTCGATCAAATTGAAGATGTATTCTTGACCGTCTTCGCCCTTGTAGGCCATTTGAATGGCGTGGCTCTTGATGGTGATGCCCCTCTCTCGCTCCAAATCCATGTCATCCAAGGTTTGCTCTTGCAACTCACGGTCGGAAATCGTCCCGGTCGTTTGGAGCAAACGGTCGGCCAAGGTGCTCTTTCCGTGGTCGATGTGTGCGATGATGCAAAAGTTGCGGATGTTCTTCATATTTGTCAAGTTCTGGGAATTCCGCGCCAAATCGTGTCGTTCACGGCACCAGATGCGCCGACAAAGGTACTTCGGGAATCCTGCGCCCCTGACTTTGTTATCTTTACGCGCCCGACCTGCAACGTTTGCACGTGCAGCATGCGTTCTTCTCTCAACACAACGATCCACTGATGAATCCATTCACCTCTCATACAGCCTTCATTGGCGCTTGCTTTGCCCTCTTCTTGGGGTGCGTTCAAGTTCAAGCGACGGCACAGATCGACTTCACAGAATCCCGTGATGCCCAGACCATCATGGATGGCTACGGATCGTTTGAAAAGGCTGTGCTGGACATGACCCGAGAAGAATGGACCGTGGTTCGGGCTTGGGAGGGATTCGACAACGAGCGCTACCTCACTTTTTTGCACGAGTACCACCACCGTTTTGACGCGGAACGCTCCGCACGGAAGGCAGCGCGGGTGCAACGCGTTCAGCAGAACGATGCATGCGGTTGCTGGGTGGAGCCAGACGATTCCTACATCACGATGGTTCCTCCTCCTGGAATTGGTGGTCTGGGCCCCAACGAACAGGCTTGGGCCAACTCGGGAGGTGCGGGTTGGAATGTGGACTGCGCATCCGACCCCATTCCTGTGAGCCCCAATGCGACGCCTTGGACTTTCGATCTTTATGGCGCTCAGTATGAGAACTTTTATGTGAATTCGAAGGGTCAGATTTCGTTTGGGGGAGACGTCATTGACTGGACACCAACGGGTTTCCCTGCTGCAGAATACAACCAGATTGCTGGATTCTGGCAGGACACGGACATCCGCTCCGTCGGCGAAATCAAGTGGAAGCGCACACAGGACGCAGTGTACGTCAACTACATTGACGTGGGGTACTACAACAATCAAGACGACCTAAGCAACAGTTTCCAGATCATCATCACCTACCCCGAGAGTGGCATCTTGCCCGAAGGGAACAACGCCCAAGTGTGCTACTTGGACATGAACTGGTCCCACGGAGACGTTGGTGGTGGCGGCGGATGTTGCGGCCCCGACCCCGGGGTGACAGGCGCGGATGGGGAGTCCACCAATCCCAATCCTTCGGTGAGCCCCCACGTCCAATTCGGCCGGTTCAACCTGCCCGACGACACGTACAATGGGCCTTATGGGATTGGAGAGGGCAATGACGACGGCATCAATTGGCTGGATTACAAGTTCTTCAACATCAACACCGCAGAAATCAGCAACAACTTGAACCCGGTGCCAACCGCCAACCTCGGATGCGACACCATCGTGCTCTGTTTGGGGCAGGAATACCCACTCGACATTGAGTTCCTCGGACCAGAGCCCACCCAAACAGTGGACTTGGACGTCACGGAACTCAGCGGTGC
>JBELJW010000119.1:0-6874 GCA_042089975.1 Flavobacteriales bacterium
TGGCCAATGTGACGTGGTAGAGTTCGCGCAGCGCCACCTTGGGGTGGTTGAGACGCTTGGTCAATTCGCCGTCATTGGTGAACAGAATCAGGCCGGTGCTTTCTTTTTCTACGCGGTCCACAGGGAACACGCGCTCTCGACAAGCTTGCTTGATGAGATCTCCAATGGTGCGTCGGCCACTGGGGTCGTGGTCCACGGCCAGGAAGTTCTTGGGTTTGTTGATCAAGACATAGCGCATGGGTTCCGGACGGATGGTGTCTCCTTCCACGCGGACGGTGTCCTTGGTGGGGTCGACTTTGTGTCCGAGCTCAGTGATCACTTTGCCATTGACGTTCACGACCCCTGCCGTGATCATGACATCGGCTTCCCGCCGCGAACACACGCCCGATTGGGCAATGTAGCGGTTGAGCCTCATGGTCGCTGTGGAATCGGGGACCGGTGCAAACTTCAATTGGGGCCGGGGCCGACCGTGCCTCCCTCTTGCAGGTTTGGAACCTGATTTGGGGCCAGGCTTTGCGCCTGGTTTGTCGGACGATTTGCCCCCTTTGAAGGAGCCTGGCTTGGAAGGTTTCGCGCCTGAGCCTGGTCGGCCCTTGGCACTTCCCTTGCGGGCGCCTCCGCGGCGGCCTTTGTCAGGGTTGTGTTTCATGAGGGGCAAAGGTACGTCTTGAGACAGGGTCACCGCAACGAACGCCAACGCAGCCGTGGATGGCCGCGCCGAGGGCGCAAAGCCGTGCCGTCAAACGCGTCTTTGAAATGAACGACCTCCCAAGGTTTGGCGTGACGTGGCCGCACCAAGACCACATCAAAGCGCAGGTTGGGTGTTGGGCATTTGTCCAGATTTTGGAAGGCATGGGCCGCTTGGACCAACCGCCGTTGTTGCCCCGCGGAGGGCATCCATTGCCTAGGGTCGGTGGTGTCGCCGCACCTGGAACGGCACTTCACTTCGACGAACACCGTGGTGTCGCCGTGGCGCGAAACAATGTCCAGCTCCGATCGCCTCCATCGCCAGTTTCTGGCGAGGATGCGGTGCCCCAGACGTTCCAAATGTGCCACAGCCCACTGCTCGCCTTGTTGGCCTGTCCAGATGCGACTTTCCAAAACCATGGCACAAGGGTCGCACAATCACTTGGAGGTCGCACCTTGAATGCACAAGCGGGTGTCGGGAATGGATCAGCGCAGGATCAGGTCGGTGGTGCCGACCACAGTGGCTCCCTCGAGGATGTCCACCACGTAGGTTCCTGCCGACAGCGTCAAGCCCCCAAGGGCCTCTTCAGGTGAATAGAAGATGCAGGCATCGAGTCTTTCTCGTGCGTAATCAATGGTCCTCGAGGCACTGCGCTCGGTCCCACCTTCCTCGTCAGCGAGCACCTCCCCCTGGTCGTTGGTGATTCGGAGATGAAGGGTTTTCTCCCCGACAGGAGCGATCCGGTTCTCCAAGATGGAAAAGCACACGCGCAGCATGTCGCAACGGTCGGCGCGGTCGGTGTCCCTTTGGCGGCCAGAGGAGAGTACCCTGACCCCGGAGGCCAGGAAGTCGGCGACTTGAAGGGTTTGGCCTGCTTCCAGCATGTCCTCCATGTTTTCTTGTCGCTCCACCAAGTCGGCGTTCTCTTCCGACACCGCCTCGATTTGCTCTTTCATGGCCAAATTCTCATCCAGAAGCGCCAAGTTGAGTTGGTTCACAGAGTCGATGGTGGCGATGTAGCCTTTCATGATGCTCCGAAGGGTTTCGGACTCTTTTTTGGCACGGGCCACCTCCCAATAACCGTTGTTCACCTTGGTGATGAGACCATCGATGCGCTCTTGTTGCGCGGCGAGCTCGGCCAGCATCATCGAGTTTTCAGTTTCCAGGGTGTCGTAGGAGAACCGCATCTTTTCCAAGTCGAGGAGCAGTTGGTCCTTGGCCAAAGAAAGTTCCGAGTTGTCTCCGCGGAGGGAGCCAATGGTTTGGTTGGAATCCATGACTTGGTAGCCGAGGAAGACACAGGCCAAAAGCAAGGTGGCGACCACCACCCACCATGTTTTTTGAGACATTTCTGGCATTCGAAGAGGGGAGTTGAACCCCAAAGATGCGCTTTCAGTGCGATGATGGCACTGCTGTGGGCAGACTTTAACCACCCTCGAATTGTGGGAAACCCTTGGAAAAGAGGGTGTTCACAATGGATTGCCGTATCTTGAGAAATCCAAACCGTTGACCATGCCGATTCGCCTGTCCTTTTCTGCCCTTTGCGCAGCCCTTCTTTTTTTGACGTCCAACACCGTTTCAGGACAAGAAACGTTCCAGGTCGGGGCGACCACGCTCACGGCGTCGAACGTCGCTTCTGGCATCCAAATCCCATGGGAACTGCTTTGGGGCCCGGACGATCATCTTTGGGTGACGAGCCGCGCAGGTTCGGTGCACCGCATTGACCCAGAGACCGGGACCACGTCCACGGTGTTGACCAAATCCGTCACCAACAACGGCAACGGCGAGCCCGGCATGCTGGGCATGGCCATGCACCCCGATTGGGAGAACACCCCCAAGGTGTTTGTGGTCTACACCAGTGGATCTTCTTGGAATGGCACAGAGTACTTGTCGGTGTTCGATTGGAACGGCTCAGGCTTGGTGAATGAGGAGGTGCTTTTGTCCCTCCCAGCCGCTGGCATCCACAACGGAAGCCGATTGCTAGTGCTCCCCGACAACACGCTCTTGATGTCCACAGGGGACAAAGGGGATGGAGGGGCGAGCAGCCAAAACTTCAACAGCCTCAACGGCAAGATCCTTCGCTTGAACCTCGACGGCAGCGTTCCATCAGACAACCCCACCCCAGGAAGCTACGTATACAGCATGGGACACAGAAACCCACAGGGCCTGGCGATGGGACCCAATGGCCTCATCTACAGCTCTGAGCACGGACAAAGCAACAACGACGAGGTGAACATCATCCAACCGGGACGCAACTACGGCTGGCCCAATGTGGAGGGGGTTTGCAATACGTCCAGCGAGAATAGCTTTTGTGTGGCCAACAACGTGGTCGAACCCATCGACACGTTTTCGCCCTGTGCCGCGGTCAATGGCATGACCTGGTACAACCACCCGGCCATCCCTGAGTGGCAAAACAGCATTTTGCTCTCTGTCATGGGTGGATTTGCCCTCGACGACAAGCGCCTGAGTGTGTTGACCTTGTCGGAAGACGGAACCACCGTCACGAATGAAACGCAGCATTTTGCCAGTTACGGACAGCGCCTCCGCGATGTGGCTGTCAACCCCACCACAGGCGCGGTGTATGTGGCTTTCAACGGTTCTTCCTACCCTGGCTCTGGTCCCAACGTGATCAAAGAATTCCGCAACCTCGACTACGTGCCATCCACCGTTGTTGCCGGATGCAAGTACCCAGGCGCACTGAACTACAACGCCGGCGCCACAGAGGATGACGGCACTTGCCAATTCGCGGGTTGCACCGACACCGAAGCCCTGAACTACGTGCCTTGGGCCAACGTGGACACCGACTGCATTTACCAAGCGCCTTGTGCTGTGGACGTGGACGCCGACGGCGCGACCACAGTCGCCGACTTGCTCCTCGTGCTTGGTGCCTTTGGCGACCTCTGCGATTGACCACCCCAACAAAACCACCCTACGAATCCCGATCTCATGAACCCCATTTCTACATTGTCCGCCACGCTTTGCGCCCTAGCGCTCTTCTGCGGAATCCCCCAAGCGCTTCAAGCTCAATGCACCGACAACCAGTCTGAAGTGGTTGTTGAAATCCTCACCGACAACTACCCCGGCGAAATCACCTGGACGTTGACGGGCACGGAAGGATTGTTGCTTTCTGGAGGGCCTTACGGCTCCACAGGCACGTCTTACTCGGACACAGTATGCATCGACAATGCTGATGCTTACCCATGCTTGCAATTCGTCATCAACGACAGTTACGGAGATGGCATCTGCTGTGGATACGGTCAAGGAGCCTACACGATATACCTCGACGGCCAATCGGTGGCCACAGGAGGAGACTACGACCAACAGGACCTCGTGCAATTTGACTGCGCCCCAGGGGCCACCTGCAACGACGCGGTGGCATTGACGGATGCAGACTTTGGCGTTGTGTCGCAAGCAGGGGACAATTTTTGGTACACCTACACCCCGCCCGCCAACGGCATGTACCAGTTCAGTTCCTGTGGGGCCAACTGCAACACGACGCTGTACATCTACGACTATTGCAACATGGGCAACTTCGACGACACGAACGAAGGGTCCATTTACTACGACGACAACCAGGGCGGTTGTGGCGAAGAAGCCACGATGACCATGTTGTTGGAAGGAGGACAACAGTACTGGGTGCGTTTTGCGTCCCTGGACAGCAGTTGTGGCGGTTTCGATTGGACGTTTGACTATGCGGGCCAACCCACGGGATGCACCGACCCCACTGCCTGCAATTACAGCCCGGCGGCGGAGGTGGACAATGGGTCTTGCGTTTACGACGGCGACCCCACCTGCACGGGTCCTGACCTCGTAGTCCTGGCGGACGTGGTGTCCAGCAGTCTTTACTCGACCACGATGAATGTGAGCGAGACCGATTGCTACATCGAGGAAGGTTGCTTGAATGGCTTTGGCGAAAGAGAGCTCATCCGGTTCACGACCCACATCAAGAACATTGGTGAATTGGACTACTACATCGGGACCACTGCGCAGGCAGAGCAGACCGGGCAATTTGAATTTGGAGATTGCCACAACCACTGGCACTACCAAGGGTACGCGAAGTATGACCTTTTCACCATGGACGGAGCGTTGATTCCCATTGGGTTCAAGAACGGCTTCTGTGTGATGGACTTGGAGTGCAGCGACGGCGGCACGTTCACCTATGGTTGTTCCAACATGGGCATCGCCTCGGGCTGTGGCGACATTTATTCGAGCGGCTTGAGCTGCCAATGGATCGACGTCACGGACGTGGAGGACGGCCAATACCGCCTTGTGGTGCGTGTCAACTGGGACTACGATCCCGACGCCTTGGGTCGCTATGAGACCAACACCGAGAACAACTGGGGTGTGGTTTGCATTGAGTTGGACAGGTCCGGAGGGGATTTGCAGACCATCATTTTGACAGACTGCCCTACGTTCACGGATTGCTCAGGCGAACCTTACGGAACGGCCTTGTTGGATTGCAACGGCGAGTGCGGTGGTGTGGCCATGGTGGGCGACTTGAACGACGACCTCCAGCAAGACATGGCCGACGCCCAGATGTACGTGGAGGGTGTTCTTGGGAGCGACTTGACGGTGGCAGATTGTTCCGACATCAACGCCGACGGCACCATGTCGGTGGCGGACGCGATGTTCATGGCAGATTGCCACTTTTGGAACCAAGCGCACACCGACCCAGACAGTTCCGGCGTCCACAGCCATTGCGAGTTCCCGGTGAACGACCTCACCAACCCCTTCGACACCACGCATTTCACCATTGCAGATGTGAATTGGGAGGAGCAGTACTTCGATGTGCATGTCAAGAACCCCGACGCTCGGATTTACGGCTACCAGTTGGAGTTTGATGGCGTCCAAATCAGCCAAACGGAGAGTCTCCTCGACCCTGCCACGGGCTACACAGGAATCCCAGCCCACGCGCCAGGAGGTCAGCAGGTGTTGACGGTCAGCTACGACGGCACGTCAGCGCCCAAAAACACGGTGTACGTGCCGCTTGTGCGCGTGCATTGGATTGGAAGCGTCAACGGCATGGTGTGTTTGGAAGGCGTGCATGAAGTGATGAACGACTATTTGCAGAAGACCTTGATCGACTTGGACAACCCGTGCCAGGAGCAAGCCGACAGTTCTTGCCCTGGAGACACCGACGGAGATTTGGTCGTGTCTGTCTCTGACGTGTTGGACGTCCTCAGCGAGTTTGGGTGCATCACCAACTGCACCATGGACATCAACGGGGACGGCGTGACCAATGTGACCGACGTGCTTGCGGTGTTGTCTGCATTTGGGACCGATTGCAACTGATGATCTGAACCCCAGTCCTTTTCAGAGGACCGCACAACCCCTGTCTCCTTGATTGGAAGGCAGGGGTTTTGTGTGCGCTTCAAGTCGAACAGGGCGCTTGCTTCAGCGGCCAGTCGGGCGCTTCCAAAGGGGTTGGTAGTGCGTCCAATTGGCGACCACCAACGCGGCATTGGCCACATGGTGAGGCTGAATGCCGTGGACCTGGATGTTTCTCGGAAGGAATGCCGAGTGTGGATTGACAAGGGAACTGAACTCGGAGATGATGTTTCCGTTTTCGAAGAGAACCCAGCCGACTTGACAAATGGAACTCCTGTCGGAGTTGCTCGTTTCGACATCGAGCGCGAGGAAGCGATTGAACATGACGGTTCGGATTGGTTGAATCGAAGGTAGGTAGGGTTCAAGTTTTGTATCTGCAAGCAACCCCGCGTCGCTTCGTACTTTCGGAGCAACAACTACAATGAATATTCGCCTCACCACTTTGCTGTGCATTTCCGCGGGCTTGTTTCAAATCGAGCTTTGCGCCCAGTCGGAGGTTTACTTTGAGCGTGCGACGTCCCCTTTGGACATCCAAAGGGTCTTTGTCATCGCCGGAGACTCCAAGCCCTGTGAGGGCGTCTCTTTGGATGCCGATGGTCTGGCAGAATATGCCGAGGTAAGGCTTCTTTCAGCCTACGACGTTTTGGAACGCGACCACTTGGACATGGTGCTGGACGAACAGAAACTGGGGATGTCGGGCTTGGTGTATGAGGATCAAGTTGTCGAGGCGGGCTGTCTCCAAGGCTCTGAGGGGGTGGTTTTTTGTGAGATCGGTTGTTTGGCGGGGCAGAGCATGATCAAAGTGAAGCTCGTCGACTGCAAAGAATCGGTCCAACAGTGGAGTGCCATGGGGTTGGA
>JBELJW010000120.1:0-6806 GCA_042089975.1 Flavobacteriales bacterium
AATGGAGAAGCCATTGCCCACCACTTGGCGAAACACCCCGCGGTGGCCAAGGTGCACTGGCCTGGCTTCCCCGGTCATCCAGGCCACGAGGTGGCGGCCCGCCAAATGCATGGCTTCGGCGGGATGGTGGCCTTCACTTTGGCCGATGACAACATGGACACGGCCAAGGCTGTGGTGGCGCAAACCCAACTCTTCACCCTTGCCGAATCTTTGGGTGGCGTCGAAAGCTTGATTGGACACCCCGCGACAATGACCCACGCGAGCATCCCCAAGGAGGTTCGCGAAAAAACAGGTGTCACCGACGGCCTCATCCGTTTGAGCGTTGGGGTCGAAGACGTGAAGGACCTGCTCGCAGATTTGGACCAGGCTTTGGCCCACGCAACGACAGGCCGTGGCTAAAATGGCCATCGTGGGTGCCGGCCTGGTCGGCAGCTTGTGGGCGCGAATGCTCGGGAACCGTGGCTACGACGTCACGGTGTACGAACGACGTCCCGATCCGAGGAACCAAAACCTCCACGGAGGGCGAAGCATCAACCTCGCACTCAGTGACCGGGGGTGGAAAGCCCTCGAATTGGCGGGGGTGGCCGATGCGGTCCGGGACATTGCTTTGCCCATCCGGGGAAGAAGAATGCATGCGGTCGATGGCACCAAAACCTTCCAACCCTATGGACTCGAGGGGCAATGCATCTACTCGGTCTCACGTGCAGGACTCAACCGCATTCTGGTGGAATGTGCGGAACAGATGCCCAAGGTGCGCTTTGCGTTCGACCACCGTTGCCACGGATACACCAGAAAGGAGGAGGCCGTGCACCTTCACCTCGAGACAGGCGGACAGGCCATGGACGTCGAAGTCGACCAAATTTTTGGCACGGATGGGGCCTTCAGTGCCATTCGAGGACGCATGGCGCGCAACGACCGTTTCGACTTTGAGCAACGTTACCTGGCCCATGGTTACAAGGAGGTGCCCATGCTCCCAGGGCCAGATGGTGGATTCCAAATGGAAGAAGACGGATTGCACATCTGGCCGCGGGGGCATTTCATGCTCATGGCCCTTCCCAATCCAGACAAAACCTTCACTTGCACATTGTTTGGGCCTTATGAAGGACCTGATGGACTGAATGCTTTGGACACCGGAGAAAAGGTGAAGGTCTTTTTTGAAACCCATTTCCCTGACGTGGTACCGTTGTTGCCCCATTTGGTGGAAGACTGGAACCGACACCCCGTGTCGTCCTTGGTCATGATCCGTTGCTGGCCTTGGAACGACGGAGGGCAGGTGGCCTTGATGGGGGACGCTTCCCATGCCATTGTCCCCTTCTATGGGCAAGGCATGAACAGCGGCATGGAAGATTGCACAATCCTGGACGGTTTGATGGATGCCCATGGTTCCTGGGACGAAATGCTCGAGGCCTATACGGCCCAGCGAAAGCCGGCCGGGGACGCCATTTTGGAATTGGCTTTGAAGAACTACGTGGAAATGCGGGACCTCACGGGAGACCCTGCCTTCTTGCTGCAGAAAAAACTGGAGGCGAGGCTGCAAAAAGCCCATCCCGACCGTTGGATTCCCCTGTATTCTCAGGTGACATTCAGCCACATTCCCTACGACAAAGCCCTCGAAAGAGGCCAGCAGCAGCAACGTGCGATGGCCTCTGTCATGTCCCAACCTGAGGCTTGGAACCACTTCGAAAACGACGGGTGGATGGAGCACGTGTTGCGCCACCTGGAACAGGAAACCTCGCTTGCAGAGTGAGCCTTCGACGCAGGCCTTGGATGTGCTTTTGGACAGCCGTTGGCTGCATCGTCTCCCTCCAATCCAATGCCCAAGGAGTGTGGGACGACCCCTTTGAATCCACCCTGCGTACCCATCGCAGCACTGCGTGGAGCCTCTCTTTTGGAACCCGTTCCATGTTGTCTATGCCCACCTCATGGGACAGCCAATGGACCTTGAACCACGGGACGGCCGAGAGCCCTGCGCTGGACACCCTTCATGCCGGAGTGATGTTCGCCCGCCCCCAAGCAGGTTGGGGAGCCTCTTTGGGCCACCTCCAAATGACACCGGACTTGCTCTGGGTGGACCGCGTTTTGGTCAAAGTAGGTGTGTCTTACCTCCGAGGCAAGGAACAATTCTTGGGCCTTTCCAAACCTTCCAACACAGGCGACACGTCCCTAGTGATGGCCACCTCTTGGCAAGGCGTGGAAGCCTCGTCATGGTCGGTGGACGTCGAGGCGCAAGCCCTTCACGCAAGGGCCACCGGACCCGAAGGCTTTGTGGAATTCATGACCGGGCTGAGAGGCAGTTTTCGCTTCGACCAATCGCACACCAGCAACGCTCCTTATTTGTTCCCACACGTCAAACTCCCCTCTTGGAATGTTGCCTTGGTGGCTGGGGCAGGTGCAGGCCTGAAGGTGTACCGTGGTCGCATGGTGCGCGTTCAATGGACCGTCGATCTGCTCCAACTGGCCCAGGCCAGCTCACCTTCGGGGCCAAGGGTGGTGGACATCGACGCAAGAGGTTTGCACTGGATGCAAGGCGGCTACCGGCCCTGGCGGGTCTCGTTTGCCCATGACTTGTTCCGCAAGAAACCCGCAGAAGGTTGTGCGGCGCCGACGCGAAGCACAGCCTCCAAAACGCTGTTCGACCCCAAGATGAAAGGGGTGGGAAAGGCCAAGTTCAAGGGTGGCAAAAAGGCACGGAAACAAAGGGGAGGCAAGTGAGTGCCTCGAGGGTTCAGTCCTCCTTCATTTCCTCACAAAGCTCCACCAACACCTTGCCGGTTTCAGAGGGATTCAAGAACGCAATCTGCTTGTTGTCGGCTCCAGGTTTGGGGCCAGAAATCACACGGTAACCCTGGGAGGTGAGCCGGCGCAGTTCCCCTTCAAGGTCGTCCACCAAAAAAGCCACGTGATGCAGTCCTGGACCTCGTCGGGCCAAATGACGGGCAATGGGGCCCTCCTCGTTCAGGGAGGCCAGCAATTCCACCTTGGCATCTCCGGTTTGAAAAAAAGAAGTCCTGACGCCTTCGTCCTCGACCAACTCTCGCTTGTACGGTGCCACGCCGAGCACATCCGTGAAAATGCGTTCGGCCTCCGCCAAGTCCTGCACGGCGATGCCCAAGTGTTCCAATCGCTTCATGGTGCCAAAATAGGCCTGGGCTACCTTTGGCCAAATGAATGAGTCCCATGTTCTTCCATTGAGCCTTGAAGGCAAACATGCGCTGGTGTGCGGTGCCTCGCAAGGAATCGGATTGGCGGCTGCACAACAACTTGCCGGGTTGGGGGCCTCGGTCACCCTTTTGGCGCGCAATGCAGAGCGGCTAGAAGAGGCATTGAAGCTCCTTCCAGGGTCGGGCCACAACTTCGCCACAGCCGATTTCCAAGACCCTGAACAGGTCCAAACCGCAGTGCAAGCCCTCTTGTCCCAGGGACCCATCGACATTTTGGTGAACAACACGGGGGGGCCAGCGGGCGGGCCGATTTCCGAGGCACACCCCGATGCCTTCCTTGCGACCTTTCAGCAACACCTGACAAACAACCACATTTTGACACAAGCTGTGTTCCCCGGAATGAAAAAGGCCGGTTGGGGAAGGGTGGTCAACGTGATCAGCACGTCGGTCAAAGCGCCGCTCGCCGGTCTTGGGGTGTCCAACACCGTGCGAGGGGCGGTCGCGAATTGGGCCAAAACTTGGGCCACGGAAGTGGCGCCGTTTGGCATCACAGTAAACAATGTGCTGCCAGGGGCCACACATACCGCCCGTCTGACAAGCCTGGCACAAGCCAAGGCCCAAGCGACGGGACAACAGCCCGAGGAAATCTTGGACGCCATGGCCGCAAAAGTTCCTGCAGGCCGCGTAGGCCAGCCTGAAGAAATCGCGCATGCCATCGCCTTCCTTTGTTCACCGGCGGCTGGGTATATCTCTGGCATCAATTTGCCGGTCGATGGTGGCAGAACGCCCTGCCTCTGACTTACTTTCGTCTTTCGATTGTCAATCTATACGTCGATGAACTCAGAACACCGCGCCGCCATTCAGGCGTTTATGGGACTTGTTGCCTTGCGTAACCCCAACGAACCTGAATTTTTGCAAGCCGTGGAGGAAGTGGCAGAAACCATTGTTCCCTTCATGGAAGCTCACCCCAAGTACAAAACTGCTCGCGTCCTGGAGCGAATCGTCGAGCCCGAGCGGGTGCTGATGTTCCGGGTGCCATGGACCGACGACGCTGGCCAAGTGCATGTGAACCGTGGCTATCGGGTGGAGTTCAACAGCGCCATCGGACCCTACAAAGGTGGGCTTCGCTTTCACCCTACCGTGAACTTGAGCATCCTGAAGTTCCTCGGATTCGAACAAATCTTCAAGAACTCCTTGACCACCCTTCCCATGGGTGGGGGCAAGGGCGGGTCGGACTTCGATCCAAAAGGGAAAAGTGACCTTGAGGTGATGCGTTTTTGTCAGAGTTTCATGACGGAACTCGCAAGACACATTGGCGCCAACACCGATGTGCCCGCTGGCGACATTGGGGTGGGTGGACGTGAAATTGGCTACATGTTTGGCCAATACAAACGCATTCGAAACGAATTCACGGGTGTCCTGACAGGCAAAGGATTGAACTGGGGAGGGTCCCTGATCCGTCCCGAGGCCACAGGCTACGGCTGCGTGTACTTCGCAGAAGAAATGCTCAACCACAAGGGAGATGGCATGAAGGGGAAAACTGTGGCAATTTCAGGCTCGGGCAATGTGGCCCAATTTGCCGCTGAAAAATGCCTCCAACTTGGCGCCAAAGTCGTGACCATGTCCGATTCCAAAGGCACCATCCACGATCCCGAGGGCATCGATGCCGAGAAATTGGCCTACATCAAAGACCTTAAAAATGTCCGCCGTGGGCGCATCAAAGAGTATGCCGCTGCCCACGCCTCCGCCTCCTTCATGGAAGGTCAACGTCCGTGGAGCGTCGAGGTGGATGTGGCCTTGCCATGTGCGACCCAAAACGAATTGAACGCCGACGAGGCCGCCACATTGTTGGCACAAGGCTGCATTTGTGTGGCGGAAGGCGCCAACATGCCCAGCACCCCAGAAGCCGTCGAAGCATTCCACGAAGCGGGCATCCTCTTTGCGCCAGGAAAGGCTTCGAATGCAGGAGGGGTTGCCACCTCTGGTCTGGAAATGTCACAGAACTCGCTCCGGTTCAACTGGACGCGAGAGGAAGTGGACGCCAAACTGCACACCATCATGAAGGACATCCATGCCCAGTGTGTGAATTACGGCCGCAGGGAGGACGGCAGCGTCGACTATGTCCGCGGGGCCAACATCGCCGGTTTTGTCAAGGTGGCAGATGCCATGCTTGACCAAGGTGTGGTGTAACTTGCGGGCATGATGAAACCACACAAGATTAGCCTGATCCATGCCATTGCATTGGTGGCACTCGGTTCTTTTGGCGCCATGTCCTCTGAGTCCATGACCGCATGGATCCCCACGGTGTTTGGCGTTCTATTGCTGGCCTGCAACCGCGGAGTCAAAAACGAACACAAAGTTTTGGCCCACGTGGCTGTGCTGCTCACCCTGTTGATTGTCATTGGTTTGGTGAAGCCTTTGCAGGGCGCATTGGGCAGAGAAGACATGGCCGCAGCCGCACGTGTGGCCACCATGTTGGGCCTGAGTGTAGTGGCCTTGGCCACCTTCGTGAAGAGCTTCATGGAGGCCAGGAAAAAGAAAGGTTGAACCTCCTGGCTGGGCGAGTCCTGGGCCTCCGGCGTCAAACCAAAGCCGCGGCTCTCTTGTGCTTGGGCGTGCTGGGGCTGATGGCATGCGGAAGCTCATCGCCCGAAGGCCATGAACTGCCAGATGCTGCAGGGCTCGACCTTGCCAACGCCTCACGCAACTATGCCATGAAGTGTGCCATGTGCCATGGCGAAGACGGCAAACCCGTGCTTGCAACGGCGCCAGATTTGCGCACCAGCAACATGACCGTTGAAGAGCGTGTGGCCATCATTGCCTATGGAAAAGGCACCATGCCGCCGCACCGCAACACCTTGGACATGCCAAGCATTCGCGGACTGGCGGTCTACATCGACAAATTCACCGACTGAGTCCACACTGCCATGGCCAAACGCGTCCCCATCCCCACAGCCAAGCCTGCGGAAACGTGCGTGCTGATTGGCTTGGCCACCCGGCTGCAGCGCAGGGAACAACTGGAGGAATACCTCGAAGAACTTGCCTTTCTCGCATTGACGGCCAAAGCACAAACCGAACGTGTGTTCATCCAGGGACTGGACAAGCCCGATGTGCGAACGTTTGTAGGGTCGGGCAAGCTGCAGGAAATCAAGGAATATGTGGAGGAAGAGGAGATCGACATCATCATTTTTGACGATGAGCTGAGCCCGGTCCAATTGCGCAACATTGAGAAGGAAATCCCAGAGCGCAAGATCCTCGACCGCACCAACCTCATTTTGGACATTTTTGCCCAACGCGCGGCAACCGCCCATGCCAAGACCCAAGTGGAATTGGCGCAATACCAGTACTTGCTTCCGCGTCTCACCAACATGTGGACCCACCTCCAAAAGCAAAAAGGAGGCATCGGCATGAAGGGGCCTGGAGAGAAGGAAATCGAAACCGACCGCCGTGTCATTCGCGACCGCATTGCCCTGTTGCGAAAGCAACTTGCAGGCATCGACCAACAAATGGCCACCCAGCGCAAAAACAGGGGGTCCATGATCCGTGTCGCCCTTGTGGGGTATACAAATGCCGGCAAAAGCACGCTGATGACTTTGATGTCCAAAAGCGATGTTTTTGCAGAGAACAAGCTGTTCGCCACGCTTG
>JBELJW010000121.1:0-6796 GCA_042089975.1 Flavobacteriales bacterium
ATACTTGGTCCACATGGTCCCAATCGAAGCCTACGCCGCGCACTTTGTCTTGGACCCGGTAGGCCTTCACCAAGCTCGGCAACGAGCGTGGCACACCTTCCAGAACGGAGGTCTTTCCCTTTTTGAGCTTGATTTTCTCCCAGTTGGCCTTGACCGTTTCCTCGTCGTTTGCCTCCACGTCGCCGTAGATGTGTGGGTGGCGCTCCACGAGTTTGTCGCAAATGGCATGCAATGCGTCAGCGATGTCATAGCCGCCCTCTTCTTCTGACAATTCGGAGCCCAGCTTGGCGTAAAAAACCATGTGAAGCAGAAGGTCTCCCGTTTCATTTTTGATCTCCTCCACATCCTTGTCAAGGATGGCATCTGCCAACTCATAGGTCTCCTCAATGGTCAAGTGCCGCAAGGATTCGAAGGTCTGCTTTTTGTCCCACGGACATTTTTCGCGCAGGTCGTCCATGATGTCCAGCAACCTTCCAAATGCCTTGAGATGCTCTTCCCGTGTGTTCATGGCCCAAAGGTACGGGTGGCCGCGGCCGCCATGACCATTCTCATGGGCACTGCGAACCAAAGCAGCACAAAAATGTTGCATTTTTGACATTCCATTCTTTTCGCAACACCATGAACCTACCCGACCTCGTCCAACAGATCAAAAGCGAGCCGCAACTCCTCATTCGCTTCCACGCTTCGTGGTGCGGTGTGTGCAAGCTTTTGGCCCCCCACGTGGCACAATTGAAAGAAGACAGTCAATTTTCCAACGTGACCTTTGTCGATGTGGATGTGGAAGAACATATGGATGTCAAGAAGGCCTTCAAAATCAACGACCTTCCATACTTCGCTGGCTTCAAAGATGGCAAACTGATTGAAGAGTTTGCCACAGCAAAAAAGGACAAGGTCACCGAACTCGCCCAAGCCTGTGCTTCATGAATGCTGCAGCAATCCGGAAACTTATCGCCAACCACGACATGGAGGCACTCGACCGCCTGGAGCAAGAGGTCTACGCCTCGATGGATGACGAGGCCAACGATGTGGCAGAATTGGGGGACCGCTTGACCAACATCCTTGGGGCCAAGCGCGTCTTGGAAGAGGCCTCAAAGCAAGGGATTGAACCCAAGGCCGCCCTTCGAACGTTCTTCAAGGACGTCCGCGACATCATTGGCTGATTCAAATCACTCCGTGCAAAAGCTGCCGTAAGAGGACAACAAGTCGAGAAGGTCAAGCGTGCTGACCACAAAGTCGTTGTTGATGTCTGCAGGGCAGCTTGATTCTGCAGGAAAGGTACAGGTGCCATTGTCGTACATGGCATCCGGATCGTAGTTGTCCGCGTCTGCCCATGTGCATCCTGAACAGCTGAGCAACTCACAACTTCCATCGTCCAAAAGCGCCTCGACGCTGTAATTGCAAGCCCATTCATAGGTGCAGCCTGCACATGTGGTGAACTCGCACGACCCATCGTCCAAGATGGCCTCAGCATCGTAATTGCACGCCAAAACATACGTGCATCCTTCACCGTTGCTTGGCTCGACCACCTCTCCGTTGAAAAGGCCCATCACTGAAAGCATGGACCAGCCGTCAAACCATGGTGCGACTTCAGGAGCGAATGCTCCATGGTGGTCCACTGGGTCCAGCCTTTCGTCCGTGGGCAGGTAGAAGGGTGCAACCGTTCCACCTTCCATCGGACGTGGATCCAGTCCATCCACCAAAATCCCAGCGGACAAGTCAAAGGACCCATCCTCCAAGAACGAGGTCACCACATTGTTGCTGTCTGCCAACCAGCCCGACAGGGATGCTTGGCCCCCATAGTTGCCATTGTACCGCCCTGGAATCACCTCTTCCTCTGAACCAAGTGCGCCCGAAACCCGCCAATTGCGGATGGTCAAAAAAGCATATTGGTTGGGAAGCATGGCATTGAAGCCATCGCATGTCAAATAGTGCTGCACCTCCACCCCTGCGTCAGAGACCCCATGCACAACGCTGTTGGTCCAATCTCCGCCCGGCAAACTGTGGTAAGATGCCGCTTGAGGCGCACCATTGCTCACCAACGTCATGTTGCTCAGCACAGGCAGTGAATAGGGCTCCGTGGATGGGTCCACATTGTTGTCCTGCAAGTCGTCCCCTTCGGCATCGTACAAAAACGATGGCCCAGGAGGATTGGTGGCGTGTGCCAGTGCGGTGTCTTGAAGTCCAAACAAGAATTGAGCGGAGCCACTCCAACTCTGGTCACTTTCAAAGCAATCTTCCGCATGAAAGGCCGACAATACATGGCTCACTTCCACGAGTCCCCCCAGAATGTGCAGTCCATCGTCAGCCGATGAAAGCAACTCAATGTGCTCAATGACGGTTTCAGATCCGCATGCGCCGAGCTGAAGCAAATCGGTTTCATTGCCATTGCCAAACTGGGTCCAGCCGAGGTTGGTGCTGCCGTGCCGAATGGACAAGTACCTCAAGTTTCCTGATGACGCCAAAGAATCTGCATTGCTCCCATACACTTCACGGTCTTGGCCTGACAAATCAACGATGCCCTCAAGGCGATCTTCTCCTGTGCCAATCCCTGTGGTGAAAAAGGGTGCATCAAAAAAGGACAAATCCAAGTTCAGCGTGTTCGTCTGGCCGCTGCCACACAGCCCCAATCCACCCCATTTTCCTTGAACATCGACGCTTACAGACCCGTCGAGAGGGTCTCCCAGAAAACTGAACTGAATGGGGCAACTTGAAGTGCCCTGGGCATCCAAAAAGGCTCCTCTCGCCACAACGAGGGCCCCAGGGTAAACGTCGTAGCTCACCTCCCTGATGAACCCAATGTCTCCAAACGTCACGGGGAATTCAATCTGGCTACGCCCTTGGCCTTCCATGCCCAGTACCGCTGTCCCTGGCTCGATGACGAGGGTGTCACCTCCATTGACAAACACCTGTTCTGTCAAAACATACAAGTGGTCGCATGTCCAGTGCCCAGACCCCACGCCTGCACCCGCATTGTCTGTCACCCAAACGGTGTCTCTGGCACTTGGCGCGGGACAACCGCAAGAGGTCCCGTCCAAAGCAGATTGAGCCAAAGCCAATTGGGCTGCAAAGAGCCCCAAAAGGAGGAAGGCAAAAGGCATCGGAATTCTAAAATGAAAAGTCATTGTTGCTGGGTCACTATTGAAGATACGACAATTCCCCCACAAATCACAGACAATTCACAACGGTCCAATTCAAGCTCAGGTCGGTGGTGACTACCTTTGCAGAATGGAATGGAACTCAGTCCTGCTTGCCATTGCGCTGCTCGGTCTCGGAGTGGCAGGCATCGCCATCAAAATCCTTTTGAAACCAGGAGGAGAATTCACGGGCACCTGTGCCAGCAACAGCCCCATGTTGCGCGACGAGCAAGGAGGATGCACCGTTTGCGGCGCCAGGCCCCAGGATGCCTGTCAGGCGGAGGCCACAAGCTGAACCCTTGGTGTTGATTGACCTGCCTGCCAATCACGGTTGGTGGAGAGGAATCTCCTGCAACCAGTTGAGCGACTTCCGCATGGTGGGGGTGGCCCAAAAGGTGAACCCTTCCCCCCCGTCGTCCATGATGAACATGGCCTCGACATCTCGACCCTCACGCTGCAAGCTGTCGATCCACGCAGCACCTGATTCGGGCCCCAGAACCATGCACACGGTTGCGTAGGCATCCGCGTACGCCGCACTGGGCGTCATCACAGTGGCACTGAGCAGCCCGTGTTGAACGGGAGCACCTGTCCTCGGATCGATGGTATGGGAAAGCCTCATGCCATTGACAACACTCGTTTTCCTGTAATTGCCGCTCGTGCAAACCGAGGTGTTTTGAACGGGCAAAATGGCTTGCAAAGACCGTCCGATCGCCTGAGGACGATCAATGGCAATGCGCCACGGCTTGCCTTCGGCATTTTGGCCCCAACACTTGACTTCTCCTCCAAGTTCCACCATGGCATGGGCCACGCCATGGGATTCCAACACCTCAGCCAATCCGTCCACCGTATACCCTTGGGCCACGGCATTGAAATCCAGCTGAACACGGGCATCGCCTTTGGACAGGTGGCCGCCCATCCGACGCCCCTGTTCATCCTCCACGTCATTGTAGTCCACCACGTCCGTCCGGAAACGCGCAAAGGCCCTGACGCTGTCCACCATGGCCTGCGTCACCGTCTCCCGATGTTCCATCCTGAAGCCCCAAAGCCGCATCAAAGGGGCCATCGTCACATCAAATGCCCCAAATGACTCGCGGTGCACATCCGATGAAATGTCCCAAAGCAAACTCCAAACCTGCCGAGGATCCTTCAACGCAAACACCGTGTCTGTGCGGTTGAAACGGTTGAAGCGGGACAAGACCGATTCCGGTCGCCACGCATTCATCTCCACATCCACGACCTCCAATTCCTGCTCAAATGCGGATTGGGGCACAGAATCTTGGGCCACATACTTGATAGTGTACGTCGTGCCCTGGGCCTCCCCTTGATGCACCCAGATTTGCTGGCCCGCAGGCAAAGTCGCCTTTTCTCCGCAGCCCAAAGCCACAAAGGCCCATGCCATGGCAAGGACCTTTGCAAGTGGAGAGATTGTGGCCTTAGCCGCCAAAATCGTCGAAGCTGACGTTCTCCTCTGGCACGCCCCAGTCGTCGCACATCTTGAGAACCGCCTGATTCATCAAAGGAGGACCACAGAAGTAAAACTCAATGTCCTCAGGGGCATCGTGGCCTTCCAAGTGATGCTCGATCACCGCGTTGTGAACAAATCCAAGGAATCCATCCCCATCGTCTTCGATGCTCTTTTTCTCCTTCCAATTGTCCCCTTCTGCAGGCTCAGACAACACCAGGTGGAAGTCGAAATTGGGGAATTCTTTTTCAATGGCCCTGAAGTCTTCCACGTAGAAAAGTTCACGCTTGGAACGTCCACCGTAGAAGAAGGTCACCTTGCGGCCCGTCTTCAACGTGTGAAAGAGATGGAACAAGTGGGACCTCATGGGGGCCATGCCTGCGCCACCTCCGATGTACACCATTTCAGAGCCGGAGTCTTTGATGAAGAACTCGCCGTAAGGACCTGAAATCGTCACCTTATCCCCCGGCTTTTGGGCAAACACAAACGACGAACAAATGCCAGGATTGACTTGCATCCAGCCTTTGCGGGCACGATCCCATGGCGGGGTGGCAATCCGGATGTTGAGCATCACAATGTTGCCCTCGGCGGGGTGGTTGGCCATGGAGTAAGCACGCACAATGGGCTCGTCGTTGACCATCTTCAAATCCCAAAGGCCAAACTTGTCCCATTCCGATTGGAAGGTGTCCGGCTCAGGGTGATGTTCAGGGTGGGCGGTGACATCCATTTCCTTGTAGTCCACCACCGTGGTAGGAACATCCACTTGAATGTATCCTCCTGCTTCGAAGTCGAGATGCTCTCCCTCTGGGAGGCGGACCACAAACTCCTTGATGAAGGAAGCCACGTTGTAGTTGGAGACCACCTCGCACTCCCATTTTTTGATGCCGAAGACTTCCTCAGGGACTTGAATGTCCATGTCTTCCTTCACCTTGACTTGGCATCCGAGACGCCAGTTGTCGGCAATTTCTTTCCGGGAAAAGTGCGGTGTTTCTGTCGGAAGGATGGAACCTCCACCAGAGTGCACCTGGCACCTGCACTGCACGCACGTGCCGCCGCCGCCGCATGCAGATGGGAGGAACACCCCGCTGTTGCCCAGCGTGGTCAGGAGCGTGGAACCACCGTCCACCTCCATGGTCTGTTCGCCATTAATGGTGAGCGTGAGTTTGCCCGCAGGGGAAAGTTTGGCCTTCACAAACAGCAAAAGGCTCACGAGCATCAGGATGACGGCGAGGAAGAAGGCAATGGTCAGGATCAGCGTCGTTGTCATGTCTCTCAGATTTCGATGCCCATGAAGCTCATGAACGCAATGCCCATGAGTCCGGTGATGATGAATGTGATGCCCAGGCCACGCAATGGCGCAGGCACATGGGAATAACGGATTTTTTCACGAATGGCCGCGATGGCCACAATGGCCAACCACCAGCCCACACCACTGCCCAGTCCGAACACAGTGGCCTCTCCAATGGTGGGGTATTGACGCTCTTGCATGAACAAAGCCCCTCCGAGGATGGAACAGTTCACCGCGATCAAGGGCAAAAAGATGCCAAGGGCGCCGTAGAGTGCCGGCGCGAACTTCTCGACAATCATTTCAACCAGTTGCACCATGGAGGCAATGACTGCAATGAACATGATGAAGCTGAGGAAACTCAGGTCGACATCGGCGTAGTCCTCACTCAACCACGTGAGTGCCCCCTCCTTCAACACAAAGTTCTCGAGGAGGTAGTTGATGGGGACCGTAATGCCCAAAACGAAGATGACCGCAAGACCAAGGCCGTTGGCCGTTTTGACCGTTTTGGACACCGCCAGGTAGGAACACATGCCCAAGAAATAGGCGAAAATCATGTTCTCGACGAAGATGCCTTTGACAAAAATGCTGAGGTATTCCATGGCTTAGTTTTCTTCGATAAGGGATGCGTTCCGGCTGCGCTGGATCCAAATGATGAGACCCACGGTGATGAGGGCCATGGGAGGCAAAATCATCAGGTTGTTGTTCTCATAAAAACCTCCTTCAGAGATGAACCAGCTCGTGGGCAAGAATTTGACTTGCCCCATGCCTGGGAGAGAAATCGCCCCGCTTCCAAAAATTTCGCGGACAATGGACACCACAAGGAGAATCCATGCATAGCCCATGGCGTTGCCAATGGCGTCCAGCATGGAAGGCCCTGGCTTGTTGCCCAAGGCAAAGGCCTCGAGACGCCCC
>JBELJW010000122.1:0-6756 GCA_042089975.1 Flavobacteriales bacterium
CCGCACAAGCAGTAAAAGAACTTGCCATCACAGCGCCTTGAACATCAAGGCTGCGGTCCTGGGCTTTGTTTTCTTGAACGCAATCGTATGCTGATGCAGGTGCGTCGTAGTTGGACAATGCGGCTTCCTGAGCGAAGAGGTTGCCAGTCGAAAGGGCTGCGAAGGCAGCGAGGGGGAAAAGAAATTTTTTCATCGTTGATGAGATGAGAGGGTTGAAGATTTTTCTCCTGTTACGCCCCCACCTCTCAAACAGTTACATCAAGGCCTCATTTTTTTCAAACTTCCAGGATTGACGCGCCTTGGAAGCCTTCTTTTTTTGGGTCGTTGGTCGCCACCACCAACAAGGTGTCACGAGAAATGACGTTCAATTGGTCTTGCAGCCACTGGATTCCTTCCTCATCGAGGTTGGTCGCCGGTTCATCGAGCAACACCACTTGGCCCTCGGAGCCCAAGGCCAGTGCCAAGGACAATCGCTGACGCTGGCCAGAGCTCCATGCAGCGACGGGGACATGGTCTCCTACGCTCAACCCCGCGTCCAACAACAAGCGCTCCCAATGCCTCGGTCCACACCGAGGTGTGCGGAATTGGCTGTGAAAAGCAAGGGTTTGCGATAGATCGAGGTGTCCCGGTGTCGAAGCCCAAGGGGCGGCGAGTGATATCGAGGTCATCCAGGCGTCTGGGGCGATGTCTTGGCCACCATGGACAAGCGACAATTCTCCTTGTATGGGCGACAGCTGACCTGCAAGCATGGCAAGGGTCGAACTTTTTCCTTGCCCGTTTTTCCCGAGGATGACGGTTGGGGCGTCCAAACGCCATGTCGCATCCTTCCAAACCACATGGTGGCCTCTACGAAGGGTCAGGTCCTTGGCTTGAAAAGCGGCGAGTTCCACAGGCATGATTTCAGAAGGGACCGCGAATGATGCCTTTGTCCGATTCCCGGATGAAGCCTAGGACCGTCTCTTTGTCCTTGGATTGGGGCAATTCCAATTCCGCAGCCTTCATGGCCTGTGACATGTTGTTGTTGAGCACATACAACGTTCTGTAGATGTCCTCCAATCCTTGGATGCGGTCGAGATCAAACCCCCGACGACGCAACCCAATGCCATTGATCCCAATGTAGCTCAGTGGCTCGCGTGCCGCTTTGATGAAAGGAGGAACGTTTTTGCGCACCAAGGAACCACCTGCGACGAACGCATGCTGTCCGATGCGCACAAATTGTTGAACACCCACCATGCCTTCTATGATGACGTGGCTTTCAATCACGACATGGCCTGCGACATTGCACGAATTGGCGAGGATGACAGCGTTGCCAATCTGCACGTCGTGCGCGACATGCACATAGGCCATGATCAAGCAGTCTGAACCAATGCGCGTCACCAATTGGTCGGTGGTGGCACGGTGAACCGTCACACATTCTCGAATCTGGGTTCGGTCCCCAATTTCCACCCTTGTCAGTTCGCCATTGTATTTCAAATCTTGGGAGTCTGCCCCCAAGACGCATCCAGGAAAAAGCTTGCAGTCTTTGCCTACGGTGGTGTTGCCCAAAACCGTGACATGGGGCCCGACCCAGGTGCCGGGACCAATTTGAACGTCGGGGCCAATGAATGCAAACGCCTCGATCACCACACCTTCACCGATGCTCGCGCTGGCGTCAATATGGGCCTTGGGAGAGATGGATGTCGCTTGTTGCATCATTCCTCGACTTGGGGGGCCCGGTCTCTGACGACTTGGGCAAGCATGGAGGCCTCCGACACCAACTCACCCCGGACATAGGCACGTCCTCTCATGTTCACCAACCCTCTTCGTATGGGGGAAATGAGCGTGAGGTAAAACACCAGGGTGTCGCCAGGAAGCACCTTCTTCTTGAACTTGACACCGTCGATTTTCATGAAATAGGTCGAATAGTTTTCAGGGTCCTCCACTGAGGATAGGGCGAAAATGCCTCCCACTTGGGCCATGGCTTCGACTTGAAGAACCCCAGGCATCACGGGGTTGTTGGGGAAATGTCCTTGGAAAAAAGGCTCGTTCAACGTGACGTTTTTGACCCCAGTGATGCTTTGGTCATCGATGTCCATGATGCGGTCCACCAAAAGGAATGGATACCGATGGGGCAACATCGCAGAAATGTCGTTGATGTCCATCAAGGAAGGTCGGTCCGTCCTGAAGTCGGGCATGTCTTCCTGGGCTTGGATGGTCGTGGCCAACAATTTGGCAAAGGCCACATTGGCCGAGTGGCCGGGTCGGGCCGCCATGACGTGGCCATGGATGAAACGTCCCGTCAAGGCGAGGTCTCCGACGATGTCCAAGAGTTTGTGGCGGGCGGGTTCATTTTGAAACCGCAATTCAGATACGTTCAAAACGCCAGGCTGGTCCGCAGTTTGAGACAGAGAGTCCTTGCCAATGGCCTTGGCAATGGCAGACAACTCCTCTCTTGTGTAGGAGCGCTCAGCCAAAACCACTGCATTGTCGAGGTCGCCTCCTTTGATCAAGCCTTGTTCTGCAAGGCTGGCGATGTCTTTGAGAAACACAAATGTTCGGCTCGCGGCAATCTCTTCCTTGAAATCGCCCAAATGTTCGAGGCGGGCGTGTTGGGTCCCGAGGATGGGGCTGTTGTAGTCCACCATGACCGTTGCTTTGAAAGCCTCCTCTTCAAGGGGCACAATCAGCATCTCCACCCCAGAGTCATCCTTCTGGCTGATGTTTTTCCGAACCTTGAAAAATTTTCGGGGCGCATCCAACTTCTCTCCACCTACAGAGTCAATTCCTTCGACAAAAGGCATGGCTGAACCATCGAGAATAGGGACCTCTGGACCGTCGATCAACAGCCTGGCATTGTCGATGCCTGAAGCGTACAAAGCTGCGAGCACATGCTCAGTGGTGTGGACCATGGCCTCCCCGACCTTGAGGGTGGTTCCTCTCCGGGTCTCACACACGTTGGCCACTAGGCCAGGAATTTCTGGCAGGCCCTCCATGTCGGTGCGCACAAAGACATACCCAGAATTGGCCTCCCCGGGGGCCAAGGTCATTTTGCTGTGGACCCCCGAATGCAAACCGATGCCCTCAAAGGAAATTTCTCCCTTCAAGGTGTGTTGTTGGTTGGACGAAATCATGAATGCAAACCTACGTCAGCGGGCGGAACCGGAGGAGACTCGTGCACTCTGGGTTTGTTCTGAGTGGAGGGCTTCTTCGATTGCGGCAAGCCTTTCGCTCAGGGGAATGCGTGCCAGCCTGCGAAGGGCGATGTGGTATGCTTGGAATTGTTTGACTGGCACCGCTGGATTGCCTTGGTAGGTCTGGTGGGGCTGGATCAGGCTTGCACTCACCCCAGACTTGGCAGCAATCTTGCTTCCATCGGCAATTTTCAAGTGACCGCCAATGCCCACCTGGCCACCAATCATGCATCGGGCTCCGATTTCGGTGGATCCAGCAACACCAGTTTGTGCTGCAATGACAGTGGACTCCCCAATGACCACGTTGTGGGCGATTTGGATCAAATTGTCCAATTTGCAGCCCTTCTGGACCAAGGTGCTCCCCAGGGTTGCCCGGTCAATGGTGGTGTTGGCGCCGATGTCGCAGAAGTCTTCAATGATGACGTTGCCCGTTTGTGGGACTTTGGCGTACGAGCCGTCCTCAACAGGAGCGAAGCCAAAACCGTCGCTTCCCACCACCGCGCCACTTTGCAAGACACATTGGTGGCCAACCACACAACGGTCAAGCACACGGGCGTGGCTGTGCAGGACAGTGTCCGATCCAATACGCACCCCCCTGCCAACGTGAACGTGCGCATGCAATTCGGTGCGGTCCCCAATCACCGCGCCTTGCTCCACAACAACTCCCGGTCCGATGTAGCATCCTTTGCCGATTTTGGCATCGCTGTCTACGTGTGCAGCAACATGGATGCCTTCCTTCCGCTTCAAAAGGGAATCATACGCTTCCAAGAGGTGGGCGAATGCGCGGTAGGGGTCTTCCACACGGAGCAAGGTCAATTCAGAAGGAAGAGCATCAGAGGCCACAAAGTCGTCTTTGACAATCACGACACTTGCCTTCGTTGTGAAGATGAAGCGCTCGTATTCAGGGTTGGCAATGAAGGAAACCGACCCAGGACCAGCAGATTCAATTTTTGCGAGACGCTTGACGCGCACGTCGGGATTGCCAGCGACGCTTCCGCTGAGCAAAACGGCCAATTCAGATGCTGTTTTTTCCAAAATCGAAAAGATTCACAAGTGAGGGGATTCCATTTCAGAACGCAAAAAGGCTGGCCAAGTTGCCTTGAACGCATCCTTTTCCAAAATTTGCGGCCAAACCACGTCGCCCCAGCCTTTCCAATGCACCTCACGCACCTCTCCTAGACTGTTTTTCTTGTCGTGCGTCATGATGGGCCAAAGTTCATTGGCTGAGGGCCAAACGACAGAGGGAAGCGGCACTTGGCGCTGCAGCCAGTCCTTCAAGGGCTGGAAATCGTCAGAGGAAGACTTCGAGGCCATGAAAATGGCGAAACGCAGCCCAAGGGCCACCGCTTCTCCATGGAGCCATGGGGCATCTGTTGCCGAAAAGTGCGCTTCGACGGCATGGCCGATGGTGTGTCCCAAATTCAAGGTCGCCCGACGCCCTGTTTCGAAAGGATCTTCTTCCACGATGCGCTGTTTGGCTTCCGCGGAATCCTTCATGCGGTCTGTCCATGTGCGAAGGACGTCTTGGTCCGTGGGCGACCAATCAGGCCAGTCTTTGAGGTGGTTCCAACCCAAGATTGGGTCTAGCATGGCATGTTTGGCCACTTCAGCCAATCCCGACCTCCTGTGGCGTTCAGGTAGGGTGTTCAACCAACAGGCGTCGATGTGAACAAACAAGGGGGCATGGAAGGTGCCCAATTGATTTTTCTTGCCGTCGTAGTTGAATGCCGTCTTGCCGCCCCAAGCGGCATCCACCATGGCAAGGGCAGTTGTGGGTACATGGGCAACACGCATTCCACGCTTCCAAATGGAGGCGGCAAAGCCTACAGCATCACTCATCGCTCCTCCTCCCGTGGTCAAAACGACACTGTGTCGGGAAAGCCTATGTTGAGAAAAGGATTGAAGCAAGGACGGAAGGTGGTCCCAAGACTTCATTTTTTCGCCTCCTGTAGCCACGAAAATGTTGAGGGGGACGGACGTAGATTCCTGAAGGGCTTTCCGGTATGCTTCCAGGCAATTGTCATCTAAGCCTTCTTCGTGGATCCAAAAGATGGCATCCATGTCGCTGGGCCAAGAATGGAAGGCAGCGATTTGGAGGGGAGGGTTCATGCTGCACAAAAATGCAAAAAAAAAGCCGCTGGGGTGCGGCTTCTTGAATTGTGGTACCACCGGGATTCGAACCTGGGACACACGGATTTTCAATCCGTTGCTCTACCAACTGAGCTATGGTACCCGAAAGAGGTGCGCAAATATACGGCACTTTTGCCTCAGCAGCTTCGAAGGCCCGGGGGAAAGTCGCCCTTGGGAGATGATGGGAGGTTGCGGGCAAATCCATCAATGCAGCGATACTTACAATCATTATCACTTCATTCTTGCATTTTTAGGTACCGTCCAGGAGACTTTTTACGAAGGGTTTATACATCGTCATCGCCATGTGATTTGAGTGGCGGAAAGGGCTAGGATGCTGAATATTATGTAGCACGAAAACTTAGGCGAAAAATCACAACAATTCGAGGTATAATCATTTGGAGTTACACCCAGTTCCCATCCTACTTTACACTGTCGAAAAATGCCCCACGGCCTTTGACGCCTGTTGAATCGAATTTTGAGTTAAACCAAACTGTTATCGCTATGCGAACATTTTTCACTGCGCTGCTTACCTTGAGTGTGGCAGTTCTACAAGCCCAATTTTTGGCGCCTGGAACCTTTGGCCCAGCCCCCGAGGGCTACTGCGTCTCTGTTGAAGAGGTTGTTGTACATGAACAAGGCTCTGCCCTTGAAGGTCAAACAACCTATCGTGTGTACTTGAATTGCTTGAACGAGACAGACTATTTGGGTGGATGCGCGGGCGACTCGAACAATCCATTGATCATTGAGTCCACCTCAGGGGAGTGGTACAACACCGCAGCCAACTCAAGTTGGAATGCCGGTGGAATCTCTGAATTTGTGATCGGTCTTTTCCCCGATGTGGTTTACGACAGTTACTTGACGATTGGCGCCGAAGATGGAGAGACCACAGCTGCAGGAATGTCCACCATTTGGGGAGACATTGATGCATCTGAAGAATTTTCCGGTGGAGATGCAGGCCAAAACGTCACTGTGAACGATGTCACTGGCGGCGCCTGGTATGAACCGTACGAGGGTGTTGAAGCGAACCAAACGGGCTTGGCAGGAGAAGATTTGAAAATCTTGTTTGCCCAAATCACCACTGCGGGCACCTTGTCCGGGCAGGTGTATTTCTCGGTATACGCCAATGGCGACCAGGACCAAGAGTGGCGCGACGTTTTGGCTTTTGACAGCTGCCCCATTCCAGGATGCACAGACGATGCTGCATGCAACTACGATGAGGATGCCACAGAAGATGATGGCTCTTGTGCCCAATTGGATTGTGACGGGGTTTGCGGTGGCGATGCCGTTCTTGATGCCTGCGACATCTGCAATGGTCCTGGAGCTGTTTATGAATGTGGATGTTCCGACATCCCCGCTGGCGATTGCGATTGTGAGGGCAACGTCCTAGATGAGTGCGGCGTTTGTGGCGGTGACGGCATCGCCGACGGCGCTTGCGACTGCGACGGCAACGTCCTTG
>JBELJW010000123.1:0-6712 GCA_042089975.1 Flavobacteriales bacterium
TCGCTCTTGTATTCGCCTGCGAACAGCTTGTCCTTGACCTTCGTGAAGGTCTCAATGGTGTATTGAACGTCCTCCAGCGTATGGATGGCCGTCGGGATCAAACGGAGCATGATGGTGTCTTTGGGCACCACGGGATACACCACAATGGAGCAGAAGATTCCGTAATTCTCGCGAAGGTCCAAAGTCAAATTGGTGGCCTCGCCCAAACCGCCGCTCAAAAACACCGGCGTGACGCATGAGTTGGTGACCCCGAGGTCAAAACCCTCTGCGCGCAACCCCTCTTGCAATGCAGAGGCAATCTTCCACAAGTTCTCTTTGTGCTCTGGCTGGGTGCGAAGCATCTCAAGACGCTTTCTCGCACCCACCACCAATGGCATGGGCAAGGACTTGGCAAAGGTCTGAGACCGCATGTTGTAACGCAAGAACTCAATGACGTCTTCATCTCCGGCGACAAATGCACCAATGGTGGCCATCGCTTTTGCGAAGGTTCCGAAGTACACGTCGATTTGGTCTTGACACCCTTGGGCATCTCCAGCGCCACGGCCGTTTTCGCCTACTGTCCCAAAGCCGTGGGCATCGTCGACGAACAACCGGAACCCGTAGTCTTCTTTGTATGCGCAAATTTCAGCAAGCTTCCCTTGGTCTCCAGCCATGCCAAACACGCCTTCAGTCACCACCAAGATGCCTCCACCTGTCTGTTTGGTCAAAGCTTTGGCACGGTCGAGTTGCTTCACAAAGCTCTCCATGTCGTTGTGCTGGAAGACAAAGCGTTTCCCTTGGTGCAAACGCACACCGTCGACCATGCAAGCATGGGATTCGCTGTCGTACACAATCACATCGTGACGAGACACCAATGCCTCGATCGCGGATTGACAACCTTGGTACCCAAAGTTGAGCAGGAAGGCATCGTCCTTCTGCATGAAATCCGCAAGCTCCTGCTCCAGCGCTTCATGCTGCGACGTTTGCCCGGACATCATGCGGGCCCCCATAGGGTAACCCATGCCCCACTCCGCAGCCGCATCCGCGTCCACCTTTCGGATTTCGGGATGGTTGGCCAGGCCGAGGTAGTTGTTGATGCTCCAAACGAGCAAGTCCTTGCCGCGGAAGGTCATTCGGTTGCTGATTTCTCCTTCCAACTTGGGGAAGGTGAAGTAGCCATGGGTGTCGCGAGCATGTTGTCCCAGTGGGCCGCGCTCCTGACGGATTCGTTCGAAAATGTCCAAAAATCAGTGTTTTAGAAGGTGCGAATGTACAAAGGCCAAACCTACTCCTTACACCCAAGGGCATGAGTGGCATGTTCACACAGTTTTCACCAATGCTCCGTGCATGCGTTGTACTTTCGTCGCCATGAGGAAAAACCCATTTGCCTCCATGCATGCCGCGGTCGTCCTCCTCTCCATTGGGGTGGGCCTCTCACAGTGCTCTGAGTACAACAAAGTCCTCAAATCAGGCGACTTGCAGGAAAAACTAGATTTTGCCCAGGCCTCTTTGGACTCGGGCAATTGTTTCCGGGCATTGCCTTTGTACGACGAATTGATGCAACTCTCCCGCGGTACGGAACGCGCACCAGACATTCATTGGAATCGTGCATTGACCCATGACTGCGTCAACGATTTCTACTTGAGCAAGTACTACTTCCAAACTTTCGCCAAGACCTATCCCAATGATGCCCGCGTGGAAGATGCTTTGTTCAGGGCGGCCCTTTGCTCCTTTTATTTGTCGCCACCGGCTTCTTTGGACCAAACCGACACCCGCACCGCCATCGATGAGTTGCAGCTTTTCATGGACCGGTACCCGAGCAGCAGCCTTCGTGACAGCAGCCAAAGCATGGTGGATGGCCTTCGCAACAAGTTGGAGACCAAGGCCTTTGAGAATGCCAAAATCTACCATACCACAGGGAATTACAAGAGTGCCACCATCGCCATGGAGAATGCCATGACGGACTTTCCCGGCTCGCCCTACCAAGAGACATTGCAATTTTTGATCATCGACAGCCACGTCCAATACGCCAAACTCAGTACGGCAAGAAGGAAACTGGAACGCTACAACGATGCTATTCAAGCTTTTCATACCTTTGCCTCCCGTTTTCCAGAGAGCCCGTACCTGCCGGAAGCCCAAAGTCTTTTTGACCAAAGTGTAAAAGCAGTGACTGACCTCAACCTCGAGGACACCAATTCATCCGCAAACCGCTGAAGCATGAGCACCAATTTCAAGAGCATCAAAGCCGAGCGCACGACCGAGACGCGCGACATCCATCACCTGGAAACGCATGGCACGGGAAATATTTTTGAAACCATTGTCGCCTTGTCCAAGCGCAGCAACCAGGTGGCCTTGAGCATGAAAAAGGAATTGGCAGACAAACTGGAGGAATTTGTGATCCCCACCGATTCGCTCGAAGAGGTTTTTGAAAACCGCGAGCAAATCGAAATCTCCAAGTTTTACGAGCGCCTTCCCAAGCCGCACAGCATCGCCATCAAGGAGCTCCAAGACGAGACCTTGCACATCGCCCCAGATCTTGGGGATGAAGATCCTGAAGCAGGGCTGGACGCCTGATTCCATTTTGGCCATGCCCTTGGCCTCTCTTTCCCCAACGGGTCCTTTGACAGGACGACGAATTGTGCTCGGTTTGACGGGCAGCATTGCCGCGTACAAGAGCGCCACCTTGGCCCGTGAACTGCAACGTCGCGGGGCTGAAATCCGGGTGGTCATGACCAAGGGCGCCACAGAGTTCATCACGCCACTGACCATGGCGACCCTCGTGGACCGTCCCGTCCATTCAGACTTCACTGAAGATGAGGATGCCGGCACTTGGACCAACCATGTGGAACTAGGGCTTTGGGGAGACTTGATCCTGGTGGCCCCCGCCACGGCCAACACCCTGGCAGCCATGGTGCACGGCCAATGCGACAACCTTTTGCAAGCCGTGCTTCTGAGTGCCCGCTGCCCCGTGTCTGTCGCTCCTGCCATGGACTTGGACATGTACCAACATGCGTCCACCCAATCCAATCTCGACGTCTTGATGCAGCGCGGCGTCGACGTCATCGACCCTGGCACAGGCGCATTGGCCAGCGGGCTTGTTGGCAAAGGCCGCATGGCAGAACCTGAAGACATTGCACAGCACCTCGAACAATGGTTCCAAAGGGAACTTCCCCTTTCAGGCAAACGCGTGTTGATCACCGCAGGGCCCACGCATGAGCCATTGGATGCCGTGCGCTTCCTCGGCAACCGAAGCAGCGGAAAAATGGGGTTTGCCCTTGCCAAGTCTTTTGCCGACCAGGGGGCGGTGGTGACCCTTGTGTCTGGCCCAGTGGCCTTGCCAACGCCCCACAGAATTCACGAAAGGATCGACGTACAGACCGCAAGAGAAATGAGCGACGCGGTCATGTCGCATTGGCCCCACATGGACATTGGTGTGGCCTGCGCCGCCGTGGCCGACTTCCGACCTGAAACCACGTCCACAGCCAAATGGCACAGAGGTGATGTGCCAAAGGCCATTGAACTGACGGAGAACCCCGACATCCTTAAGGCCATGGGGGCGTCCAAATCACCGCATCAATTTTTGGTGGGATTTGCCCTCGAGACGGACGACGGACTTGCAAGCGCCCGCCTCAAACTCAAGCGCAAGAACCTCGACGCCATTGTGCTGAACACCCTTCAGGATGAAGGTGCAGGTTTTGCTGTGGACACGAACAAGGTGACCGTGCTTTCACGAGATGAGAAAAGTGTTAGTTTTGAGTTGAAATCCAAAGACGAAATCGCGAGGGACCTCGTTGAGCTTTGGAGGACAAGCATGACGACATGACAAAGCCCCTTTCCAGCCCCTCATTCGACCTTGCCACTTTTCGTGGATGGCCTCTTCGAATCGCACTGGTCGCTTCCATTTTAGGTGGATGGACGGTGCCCTCTCTTGGCCAAGAGTTGAATTGCACAGTCACAGTCATTGCGCCGCAAATCAGCAACGTCGACGTGTCCAGGTTCGATGCTTTGGAAGATGGCATCCGGGAGTTCATGAACGGGCGCCGTTGGACCCAAGACAACTTTGATTTTGAGGAGCGCATCGAATGCACCCTTCAGCTCACTGTCAGTGAAGCCATTGGCTCGACAGTGTTCAAAGGCAGCATGCAAGTGCAGAGCAGCAGGCCTGTGTTCAACTCCGATTACAACACCGCAGTCCTGTTGGTGAACGACGGTGAAGTCCAGTTTGAATGGCTGGACAACAGCAACATCCTTTTCAACCCAGGACAACATCGCGACAACCTCTCCTCCCTACTGGCCTACTATGCTTACATGATTTTGGGCATGGACTACGACACCTTCTCCATGGAGGGAGGCACCCCCCATTTCCTCCAAGCCCAAACCATCGTGGCGAACGCTCAAAATGCCGGTGAGCGCGGCTGGAAGGCTTCCCAAAGCAAACAGAACAGGTTTTGGTTGGTGGAAAACCACCTCAGCCAAACGTTCCGCCCCGTGCGCAACTGCCTGTACAATTACCACCGCAAAGGATTGGACGTGTTGTACACCGATGCGGAAGGCGCCCGCTTGACCATGGCTGAAGCATTGATTGACATGCGGTCCACGAACCGCATTCGCCCTGGCTCGTACAACATCCAAGTCTTCTTTTTGGCCAAAGGCGATGAAATCATCAACGTTTTTGGCCCCGCCCCAGAGGTGGAACGCGGGAGACTGTTGCCGATTTTGAAGCAACTCGACCCAGGAAACATCCAGTCCTACGACGAGCGCTTGGGCTGATGCTGCGGCGCATACACATCCACAACCACGCCCTCATCCACGAGGTGGAACTTGATCTTGAAGAAGGGTTCCACGTTTTCACGGGTGAGACGGGCTCCGGCAAGAGCATCCTCCTTGGCGCCGTGGGCCTGCTGCTCGGACAGCGGGCCGAAACCGCAGGCATTGGGTTGCACGGAGACAGGGCGGTGGTCGAAGGCCATTTCTCCGCGCCATCACTCGACCCTTGGCTTTTGGGTCAGGATTTGCCCTCTGCCCCTTCCCTGCACGTGCGACGCGAAGTCCTCAGAAACGGGCGGTCCCGCGTGTTCATCAATGACGCCCAGGCCACAGTCGGTCAATTGCGTGAACTCGGGGCACAGCTCGTGGACATCCACCGACAAGACGATGCCGGCATCGCTTTGGAGCGCAACTCTCTTTGCGAACTTCTGGATGCCGTTGGCCAACACAGCGGGCTTTCAGAGGGCTACGCCAAAGCGTACCGCAGTTGGACCGAGGCCAAGTCGGCATGGCAAAAGCTGAGGGACATCCAAAACGCACCTCAAGGAGATCTCGGTTATCTGCAACATCAAATTCAAGAGCTGCAAGCCTTGTCGCTTCAAGATTTGGACTGGCCTGCCCTTGAGGCAGAGTTGAAGTCCTTGACCCATGCGGCGGACTTGACCGAAGGATTGGACAACGTACATCAAAACCTCTCTGGTGCAGGGCAACCTGCCCTTGAACAAGTCGAGCAAGCCTTACGCAGCCTTCGAAAGTTGGCGGGCGTGGATCGGGATGTCGACACCCTCAGCGACCGCTTGGACAGCATGCGCATCGAACTTCGAGATCTCGCAGAAACTGCCCAAGACTTGTCCGCATCCAAAATGCCTGACCCTTCGCGGTTGCAGGCCTTGACGTCAAGACATGACCACCTGCTTAGGGCGGTCAAGAGGCACAACGTGGAGGGCCCAGAGCATCTGTCCAGGCTTCTCGCCGATTTGCAACAAAAAGCCCAGGACTTGGAAGGGCTTGAGGAGGCACTTGCCGCTGCCCAAAAAAGCCTTGACCAATCGCACCACATCATGATGGAAAGGGGATTGGCCCTGCGTGATGCAAGAATCTTGGCGGCCGACCAGGTGACCCAAAGAGTGGTCCCTCTGCTCGGCGACTTGAAAATGCCGCATGCCCAAATGAGTTGGGACCTGGAAGACACACCTCCAGATCTTTTGGGGGTGGACACCCCATGGGTGCTCTTCTCCTCCAACCCGGGGTCCCCGATGCAGCCACTCAACAAGGTGGCCAGTGGCGGAGAACGTGCACGTTTTTTGCTCGCCTTGAAATCCGTGCTCGCGCACATTCACTCCACGCCCGTGGTCGTGCTCGATGAGATTGACACTGGCGTCAGTGGCGAAGTCGCTTCATTCATGGGCTCCGCCATGAAAGACATCGCCAGCGCATCCCACACAAGACAGGTCCTGTCCGTGACCCACCTGCCGCAAGTGGCCGCCCAAGCAGACGTCCACTGGGAAGTTCAAAAAATCACTGACGGGGCAACCACGGAGGTTCAGGTGCACCGCTTGGCACAAGAAGGACGCGTACGCGCCATTGCCACCATGCTCAGTGCATCAAGTGTCACCAAGGAAGCCATGGGCCAAGCGACCCAGCTGATCGACAACGCCTAAAGGGCCTTAGAAAGACCAATCCAAGCCAAGGGAAGGCAGGAACGGAAGTTGGTTTTTGCGCTGTCCAGTGACCCTGTTGATGTAGAACACATTCTCCCTGCTGTAGGCATTGGTCACCCCTACGGACATCTCCACCTCTCCCCCCGCCACTTCCTTCCAAATGCGCTTGACATTCAAGTCGAGGCGATGGTAAGCGGGCAGCCGTCCTTCATTCAGCCCCGCCAAATAGATGCTGACCGACTCAGGGTTGGTGGACAAGTAATCCCCATCAATGCCCCCTCCAGTGGTGGGTGCTTGGTAATAGC
>JBELJW010000124.1:0-4214 GCA_042089975.1 Flavobacteriales bacterium
TAGACTCATTCATGGCCATCTGGGCCTCCATGCGAGCCACCATAGACTCATCCATGGCTATCATCGCTTCTTGTGCCGCTTCTGCAACCTCACTTTGGAGATTGACGATCATCACATCCTGCGCTTCAATTGTCGCAGTGAGCGCGGCCACTAAAGATTCCAACAAAGAGATAGCAGTAGACTGGTCAGCGAGTAAGTTCACTTGGGATTGTAGCGCAAACAGAAACTCGTCTAGCGGAATGTTGTCAATTACAATCTCATTTGGCTCAAAGTCAGAACCAAAATAAGACAATGTTTCCAACATATCAGTAGTGGCTACATAGGAATCGTCATCAAAGTCGGGGTTGTAAGGATAGGTTACTACAGACTGAGCAGACGAATAAATACTCAAGCCGATGAATGCAATTGAAAGTAAGGTCTTCATAAGTGGCAGTTTTAATGACTGTCAAAAATAAGGTTTGTTTGAAATAAAACGAAACGATGGCAAAAACCCTCTGTTAAGGTTGGGACAAGCCTCTTGCCCAAACATCAAAGATGAAACGAGCAGCGCAGCCAAAGAGAGTAAGTACTTCATGGAGTGATTCCTTGGTTGAGTAGGATACAACGGCCTCAAATACTTTGGGAGGCACCTAACGATGAAGCACCAATGATTCGTCATGGAAAGTCCTACAGTGCAGAGGCTTGAGCTCTCCTCCCTAGCTTCCAGCCTGAGAAGTCTGAAAGTACCAGAGGGATTTGTTTGGCCTGTATTTTGGCCTGTTAAAAGAGAAAGTCCCGTAAACACTGGGCTTACGGGACTCTTTAGCGGTCTGGACGAGACTCGAACTCGCGACCCCCTGCGTGACAGGCAGGTATTCTAACCAACTGAACTACCAGACCTCCTCTTCCAGGCCTAAGCCCTTCCGAATTCCACCCGCTTTTGGCTGGGGCGCAAAGATAGTGCCGACGACGCCATCCTTGCAACCCTTGCTACGATTTCTGCTCAAAAAAGTTTCGCCCGCTTCGTCAGGTATCCCGTCAGGACCGCCTGGACGCCCTGCGCCACATCCACATCCACCCAGTCGATGCCATGGGCACCGCATTTGTTGGCCAGGGTCTTGCGCAACGCAGCCATCCGATCGACATAGGCCTCCCTCACCTCTTGGGGATGCAACTTGAGCTCCTCCCCACTTTCCAAGTCCACAAACCGAGTGGGCCGATCGGGAAAGGCAAAGTCCACTTCGGTCTCTGCTTCCAGCAAATGGAAAACAACCACCTCGTGCTTGTTGTGCCGAAGGTGCTGCAACGCACTGACCAAGGCTTCGGGATCTTCCGACCGGTCGAGCAGGTCACTGAACACCAAGATGAGGGACCGTCGCGGGGTGGCCTCTGCGATTTGGTGCAAGGCCTCGATGGCGCTTGTGGGCCGAGGGTCTGCGGGAGGCGCAAGGAGTACTTCCAGCTTGTCGAGGAGCATCCGGTGGTGCGCCCGAGAAGAGCGCGCCCGCGTCTGCAGATCGAGTTCTTCGGCAAAGAGACTGAGCCCCACTGCATCGCGTTGGCGCCGAAAGAGCTCCAAGAGCGCCGCCGAGGCAAGGACAGAGAACTTGAGCTTGCTCATTCGGTCGTCGTCGAGCGTCACCCCATCGGGGTAGGCCATGCTGCTCGAAACGTCCAGGACCAGCTGACAACGCAAATTGGTCTCTTCCTCGTACCGCTTCACGAACATCTTGTCCGTGCGTGCATAGAGCTTCCAGTCGAGGTGCTTGGTGGACTCTCCAGGATTGTGAAGCCTGTGCTCCGCAAATTCCACGCTGAATCCATGAAAGGGACTCATGTGCATGCCCGTGATGAAGCCCTCCACCGCTTGACGGGCGAGGAACTCAAGACGCCCAAGGCGTTGTTGCAGTTCAGGGGTGGGTTGGATGGGCATGCGTGCAGAAATGGAAACGTCCCCACCAAGATAGGCAGGGACGCTTTCAATCAGGGGATGAGACGCGATCAGAGAAGCGCGTCGAGCTTTTCTTGAAGCACATTCTTGGGAACGGCCCCAACACTCTTGTCCACGACCTCTCCGTTTTTCAAGAAAAGGATGGTCGGGATGTTGCGGATGCCAAAACGCTGGCTGATGCCGCTGTTGTGGTCGACATTGACCTTTCCAACCACGGCCTTGCCGTCGTTGTCGTTGGCCAACTCTTCCACCACGGGCCCCACCATGCGGCAAGGCCCACACCATTCTGCCCAGAAGTCCACGAGGACGGGCTTGTCGCTTTTGATTGCGAGCTCCTCGAAGTTCGCGTCTGTCAATTCTACTGCCATGAGATAAAGTTTCGGTTCGATACTAGATGGGAAACAAAGGTATCCCTCCCCTGTTCTCTGCCAAGCACAAAAGTTGTTTCCAAGGACCCAGTTTTCCACCTTGAAACAAGGGGCGTGGTGGACAACCCTTTCCCTTAGCGCTTCAAGTCCAAGCGGTAATGGGCCTGCCCAGGAGCGCAGAGCGACTCGAGGGCTTCCACAAACGCGTCGTCCAAATCGACCTTGGAGGTGCGGCTGGGCATCTCCAGTTTCGCCTCCTCGTCGTAGACCTCCACGGTGACCCCCACCGTTCCTGGATGTGCTTCCACAGACTTGGTGAAGCGGTCCACCCAACCATCGTTCATGGCACTGAGCTGCACCTGCACGCGCAGACGCCCAATGCGTTTGGCCCTGGCCTCGGACAACAACTCGATGGCTTGCAGCTTCGCCTCAATGCCATCGCGTCCAAAGCCCTGCTCCTGCACCCGCGCCGTGACCATGACCATCCAGCCTTCCACCATGAATTCTTTGAACTTCACGTAGTCCTCCCCAAAGCATCGGAACTCGTGGGAACTCTTGTAGTCCTCGAGGGCGAAGAAACCCCAAGGCCTGCCCGACTTGCTGATGCGGTGTTCGGCGCTGGTGATGAGCCCTCCAAAAGTGAGGTTCTTGCCCATCTCCTTTTCCAAATGGTCCAAACGCGACAACCCCTCCTGCGCACACAAATGGCCCATTTCCAAGCGGAACCGGTCCAAGGGATGTCCGGAAATATAAACCCCCACGATGTCCCGTTCCTTGCTCAGCAGGTCCATGGAGGGCCAAGGTTCGCAGTCGGGGATGGGCGGCTCGGGAATGTCCATGGCCCCGTCGTCGCCTCCAAAGAGGGAAACTTGCGAGGAGTTGGCGGCCTCTTGCATGCCTGCCCCATAGCGCACGGCAAGCTCCACCAAAGGCCGGTCCTTGTGGTCGGGCGCAAAAAACTGGGCCCTGTGCAGCCCAAAGCTGTCGAACCCTCCGCCCAGCGCCAATGCCTCAAAGACCCGCTTGTTGCAGTCCTTCAGATTGACGCGGCTCGAAAAGTCAAACAGCGAATGGTACGGGGACGACTCGCGGCCGGCGATGATCGCCACCACCGCGCCCTCGCCCACCCCGCGCATGGCGCCAAGGCCAAACCGAATGGCACCGTCCTGGTTCACGGTGAACTTGAACATCGACTCGTTCACGTCCGGCCCAAGGACAGGCACGCCTTGCCGACGGGCCTCCTCCATGAGGTTGGTGACTTCCTTGATGTCGTTCATGTTGTTGGACAGCTGCGCCGCCATGAACTCCGCGGGATAGTTGGCCTTGAGGTAGGCCGTTTGGTACGCCACCCATGCATAGCAAGTCGAGTGGGACTTGTTGAATGCGTACGAGGCGAAGGCCTCCCAGTCGGTCCAAATCTTCTCCAGCTTCACTTGGTCGTGCCCATTGGCGGCACCCCGTTCCAAGAAATCTGGACGCATCTGGTCGATGAGGTCCTTCTTCTTCTTTCCCATCGCCTTTCGCAGGCTGTCCGCTTCGCCCTTGGAGAAGTTGGCGAGCTTTTGGGAAAGAAGCATGACCTGCTCCTGGTAGACCGTGATGCCGTACGTCTCCTCCAAGTATTCTTGGCAGGCGTCCAAATCGTATGAAATGGCCTGGCGCCCGTGTTTCCGCGCCACAAAGTCCGGAATGTACTCCATCGGACCAGGCCGATACAGCGCGTTCATGGCGATCAAATCTTCAAAGACGGTGGGCTGAAGCGCCTTGAGGTGCTTCTGCATGCCCGCCGATTCATATTGGAAGATCCCCACTGTGTCGCCTCGCTGGAACAGCTCGTAGGTCTTGGTGTCGTCCAAGGGAAAGCTGTCCGGGTCGAGGTCCGCACCATGACGCAACTTCACATTCTTCACCGCGTC
>JBELJW010000124.1:4224-6694 GCA_042089975.1 Flavobacteriales bacterium
CTTGATGACCGTCAAGGTCTTCAGGCCCAAAAAGTCCATCTTCAACAGACCCGCATCTTCCGCCACCGCGTTGTCAAACTGCGTGCAGGCCATGTTGCTGTCCTTGGCCGTGGCCACAGGAACGAAGTTGGTGATGTCGTCGGGCGTGATGATCACCCCACAGGCGTGGATGCCGGTGTTGCGCACGCTGCCCTCCAAGACCCGCGCGGTCTGCAAGGTCTGCCCCTCGAGGGTGGGCTGTTGGCTGATGGCCTTGAGCTGCTGGATTTGGGCAAACCCCTCGCTTCGGACCTTTTCTTTAAGCGCCTTGTCCTCGAGGCTGAACATCTTCTTCAAGGAGATGTCCGGCACGAGTTTGGCCAAACGGTCGGCGTCGCCCAAAGGCAATTCCATGACGCGCGCCGTGTCCCGGATGGACGACTTCGCCGCCATGGTGCCGTAGGTGATGATTTGGGCCACTTGGTTCGCACCGTACTTGTCGATCACGTAGTCGATGACCTTCCCCCTGCCTTCGTCGTCGAAGTCAATGTCGATATCCGGCAGGCTGACACGGTCAGGATTCAGGAACCTCTCGAAGAGCAAGTCGTACTTGATGGGGTCCACATTGGTGATGGCCACGCAATACGCCACGGCCGACCCTGCCGCAGATCCACGCCCTGGACCCACACTGACGCCCATCTCTCGGGCGGCCGTGGTGAAGTCTTGGACAATCAGGAAATAGCCTGGGTAGCCCGTCCGCTCAATCGTTTCCAACTCGAAGTCGATGCGCTCCCGGATGGCGTCCGTCACCTCGCCGTAGCGCTTCTTCGCCCCTTCGTACGTGATGTGCCGCAGGTAGGCATTCTCCCCCCGCTTCCCGCCATCCTTGGCATCCTCCGCGTCGACAAATTCCTTGGGGATGTCAAACGCCGGCAGCAGCACATCCCGCTCCAAAGTGTAGCCTTCGCATTGGGCGACGATGCCCTCGATGTTGGTGACCGCCTCCGGCACATCTGCAAAAAGGGCCTTCATCTCTTCAGGAGACTTCAAATAGAACGAGTCGTTGGGGAAGCCAAACCTGAATTCGCGGCCGCGCTTGCCCACATATCGCTTGGGCTGGCTGACGTTGCGGGCGTCCTTGACGCACAAAAGGATGTCGTGCGCTTCGCTTTGGTCTTGGCGGGTGTAGTAGCTGTTGTTGCTGGCCACCAACTTGACGTCATGCTTGGAAGCCAAATCTTGCAGCACGCCGTTGACCACCTGTTCTTCTTCCAATCCGTGGCGGTTCAACTCCGCATAGAAGTCGTCGCCCATCATGGTCTTCCAGGCCAAGAAGGCTTCCTCAGCCTGGGCCTCTCCCACATTCAAAATGAGCGATGGCACCTCCCCAAAAAGTCCGCCCGTGAGCACCATCAAATCTTCTTTGAAGGTCTCCGCAAGGGCCCTGTCGATCCGTGGCACATAGTAGAAGCCCTCCGTGTAGGCCTTCGAGGCCAGCTTCGCGAGGTTGTGGTACCCGTTCTTGTTCTTGGCCAAAAACACGGTGGGGTAACCGTCGTCCTTTTGGGACTTGTCGTGCATGTCCCGGCAAACGTTCAACTCTGCCCCCACAATGGGCTTGATGCCCTCCTTGTTGCAAGCACGGACGAATTGAAACGCCCCCATCATATTTCCATGATCGGTGACCGCCATGGCCGGCATGCCCATGGTCTTCGCGGCAGAGACCAATTCCCCGATGGAACTGACCGCTTGCAACACGCTGAATTGGGAATGGACGTGCAAATGCGAAAAGGGCACCTCGGCCAATGCCGCGGCCTCAGCTGTGGAGGCAGGTGTCGTTCCTGAGGGTGCCTCCTGGGATTGGGTCCCTGCGGCGTCCGCCTCGTCGAAATTGGCCTTCTCCAAGGCAGGAGCTTCGTAGACCACCTCTTGGGGCGCCACAAATTCGGGCCGGGCAATGACGCCGATGCGGACCATTTCAAAGAAGCACCTTGCCGTGGCCGACACGTCGTAGGCGGCATCGTGGGCATCGCCAAATCCCTCCCCAAACAACTTCTGGTGCAGCTCCGTCAAGGTGGGCCACTTGAATTTTCCGCCTCTTCCGCCTGGGATGGCGCAATAGGCTGTCCCTTCGTCCTTGGAGTCAATCAAGGCGATGTCGGTCAGTGCCACGGGGTCAAGCCCCAAGCGCACCAATTCCGCGCCCGCCACATTCACATCGAACCCGATGTTGTGGCCCATGACATAGGTGGCCTTGACCGCGTCGGCCATGAAAGCCTCCATCACCTCGGCAAGTGGTGCCCCCTCTTCCTGTGCACGCTCCGTGGTGATGCCGTGGATCTTGGTGCTGTTGAAAGGAATCGTGAACCCATCGGGGCACACCACATGGTTCCCCCTCGACAACAGCTTGCCCGTTTCATCGTGAAGTTGCCACGCCAGCTGCACCAATCGGGGCCAGTTGTCGCCATCGGTGATGGGGGCGTTCCAATCC
>JBELJW010000125.1:0-6641 GCA_042089975.1 Flavobacteriales bacterium
ACTGTCTGGCTCAAGCACTTGGTTTTGAGTGGTGCCATGCAGGGTCAAGACGTTCAATTCGGGCAAGGCACCTTTCAAATACCAAACGATGCCTTCCCAGTCTTGGCTGTGGTAGGCACCATTTAAATGAATGAACGGTGCGTCAGCAGGCAAGTGAGAGGAGATGAAATGGGCCATTGTTGCGTCCTTGATGGCTTGGGCCATGGGCAAGGTTTCTCCCGCGTGCCCGCCGCCCATGGCCATCATGGCCTGGTACCCAGGCAAATCCACATCGAAGGGGATGGGAAGAGGCGGCAAATAGGCTTTTGCGTCGTCGCTGAGCTGCGCCAACCCCTCCAACCCCTCCCGGTAAACCAATGACGCGTAACGCCGAGGAACGTTGGTGGCAACCACCTTGAGCTGATGCTCTTTGGCCAACTCGAGCAAGGGATGGTAATCGGTGAAGTGGTTGGGCCAAAGGTTCGCTGCAGCTTTGAATTTGTCTTCATTGGCAATGCCCGTCAAAAACTCGTCAAGGATGAGCTGGTCGTCAGCCTCCAACATCTCTGCGCCCAATGCGGGTTGCAGTCCTCGGTCCAACAAGTCCCTCACCATTTCAGCTTGCAGCCAGTGCATGATGGCGTCGTCATGGAGTTCACCAAAGCACACCACGTCGGCGGTGGCCACGGCGTCCATGATTTGTCCCCACGATTGAGGCTCTCCTTCTGCATTGAAGAGGGCATAGGCAAGGGGAGAATCTTGGATGGCTTTGCGTTGCGTCCGGTCTTGGGCCAGCGCATCGAGGGAGGAGGTGAGCAAGGCCCACGTCACGACCCAACAGGAGAGGTACTTCATCAGGCGAATCATTGTGCGTTTACGTTTGCATCACACCAGGTCGGAATGGCGCAGGGGCTGGGGCATTGTTGGAGGCTTCAATGCCCATGCTGATCCATGTCCTCGTGTGCTCTGGATCCACTATGGCATCGACCCACAGACGGGCCGCCGCGTAGACCGGATCGGTTTGGTCATCGTAGCGCTTTGTGATGGTGCCCAGCAACTCGTCTTCTTTTTCAGGGGTGATTTCTTCGCCTTTTTTGGCCAAAGACGCTTTTTCAATTTGAAGCAACACTTGTGCAGCTTGCGTGCCACCCATGACCGCTATCCTCGCCGTAGGCCACGCCAAAATGAGCCGGGGATCGTAGGCCTTTCCGCACATGGCGTAGTTGCCTGCTCCGTAGCTGTTCCCCACCACCACGGTGAATTTGGGCACTACACTGTTGGCCACTGCATTCACCATTTTGGCGCCATCCTTGATGATGCCGCCATGCTCTGAACGGGAGCCTACCATGAAGCCGGTGACATCCTGCAAAAAAACCAAGGGCACATTGCGTTGGTTGCAGGTCATGATGAAACGGGCCGCTTTGTCTGCGCTGTCCGAATAAATGACGCCTCCAAACTGAAGGCCGTCCTTCTTGCTTTTGACCATGGCCCTCTGGTTGGACACGATACCGACGCTCCACCCGTCCATTCGTGCGTACCCGCAGACCAATGTCTTTCCGTACCCTTTTTTGTATTCTGTGAAGCTTTCACCGTCCACCAAGGAGGCGATCAATTCGTAGCTGTCGTAAGGTTCCGTTCGCGCATCTGGAAGGACAGCACTGGGTTTGGGGCCCTTGGGCGGTGCCGACGTTTCCCTTTGAAATCCTGCCTTGGGTCCCAAATCTCCCCAATGCGACACCAGTGTCCGAATGTGCGCCAAAGCTCCCGCCTCATCCTCACAGCGGTAGTCGGTCACGCCACTGATTTCGTCGTGTGTTTGGGCCCCTCCAAGGGTCTCGTTGTCAATGGATTCCCCGATGGCCGCCTTCACCAAATAACTCCCGGCCAAAAAAATGGAGCCTGTGCCTTCCACAATGATGCTTTCGTCGCTCATGATGGGCAAATACGCACCGCCGGCGACACAACTTCCCATGACGGCAGCGATTTGTGGGATGCCTTCAGAGGAGAGACGGGCATTGTTCCGGAACATGCGGCCAAAGTGCTCTTTGTCGGGGAAGATCTCATCTTGCATGGGGAGGTAGACCCCTGCGCTGTCCACCAAATAAATGATGGGCACCCGATTTTCCAACGCAATTTCCTGTGCCCGAAGGTTCTTTTTGCCGGTGATGGGGAACCATGCCCCAGCCTTGACAGTGGCGTCGTTGGCGACCACAAGACATAGGGTCCCATGGATGCGCCCCATTTCAACCACTACGCCACCTGAGGGACATCCACCATGCTCCTCGTACATCCCATGACCCGCCAATGCCCCCAATTCAATGCGTTCAGTCCCTGGGTCAAACAACCGGTCCAAACGCTCTCTTGCAGTCCACTTTCCCTTCGCGTGTTCTTTGTCTCTGCGGGCGGTGCCGCCACCGAGACGCACTTTTGAAAGCAATCGTTCCAAATCGGCCACCCTCATGCGCATGCGATCCTCGTTGAGGTTGTGGGCCAAGTCTTTGTCGGTAGCCATGACCCGAAGGTACTGCAAGGCCCGTACCTTTGTGTCCATGAAGCGTCGCAGCTTTTGCAGTCCAACAGCGATGGCAGCATCCCTGCTTGTCTCAGCATCAGTCATCTTGCAGGGATGCACTTCCGTTTCCTCCGAGTTCGGCACATCCTTGCCCGACGGCTGGGAGGTCCTTGCGGCCCCAAAATTCGCACAGGGTTTCCAGTGGGTTCAAAAGGAGAATGGTCATGTGGCGTTGTGGATTCGACACCCCAGAACGGGCCAAGCCCTCGCTTGTGTCTCCAAAGCGCATGATGCGGCGATGTCGAAAGAAATTCGGATGGTCCAACTGGACACGACCCGTGGCCTTGTGACCACAAGTACAACCCACGTTCATTTGCTCCATGCAGGAGCGGGGTTGGCCCAGTGGAGGGGCGGCAATTCAATAGGCTATTTGCGCTCTGAAGAGATCCTATCATGGGTGGCGGAGCACGAGGTCACTGATGTTGGCGGGGAAAATGGATTGGACCCCGAACGCATCGCTTCGTTGGACCCAGGCGCCATCCTTTCCAGTCCAGCATATGACCTCAACACACGAGGCTGGCCGTTGATTCCCATTCCAGAATACCTGGAACCTCATCCATTGGGCAGGACCGAGTGGATGGTGCCTTTGGCATGGATGGCAGGGGACTCGGCATCGGGCCAAACAAACTTCAACAAGGTGGCAAAGGCATATGAGGATTTGATGGCGACGGCCGTTTCTGAACGGCCCCGCAAGCGCATCCTGACAGGGAGTGTGGCGGACGGAGTGTGGCACGCTCCAGGCCATGACTCGTTCGTGGCGCAGTGGATTCGAGATGCAGGAGGCGAGTATGGGCTGCAAGCCACCAACGACCATGAAAATGTGGCCTTGAGTTTGGAAGAAGTGTTGATGCATGCTTCAGCTGTGGATGCATGGGTGGTGGTCACCTTTGACCCCGACACGTTTGGGTTGGACAATTTGTTGGCGCAAGACCCGAGGCATGCAGCATTGATCGATGCTGCCGGCGAAGTCTGGGCCTGCAACACGGCCAAGTGCGATTATTTTGGTGAGGTTGTGGTGCACCCTGAATGGGTGTTGGCCGATGTTCAGGCCTTGGTGGAAGGTGCCGAGGAATCACCGCATGGGCTTTTTTCTCGTTTGCCCTTGGGCCAAGCCACTGCGACCCCATGATGGACCGACCGTTGCACCCGACATGGGGAGGAGGGTTGGCATGGACATTGATGCTCACGTTGGCATGGATGCATCTCGCCTTTGGGGAGGTGCCAATGTCATGGCCACAGTGGCTTGGAGCTATGACAAAAGATGGGGAGGATGGGTTGCTGGAAAGGGTTCTTTGGGACATCCGCATCCCCAGGGCCATGGCCACCATGTCGGGAGGCATCCTGCTGGGATGGCTTGGGATGGTCATGCAAACATGGTTTCGGAACCCGTTGGCAGGGCCCGGGGTATTGGGCATCACTTCTGGAGGCTCATTGGGTGTTGCGCTTTCTGTCCTTGCCGGATGGGGACTTCCACTTTGGATGGCGGCCAGTGCCGGCGGCATGGGCGTCCTGTTGCTGATTGTCGTTGCCTCTAGAAAATTTGCGTCTCCTGTCACCACGTTGGTCTTTGGACTGATGGTGAGTTATGCGGTGGGGGCGCTGGTGACTCTGTTGGAGTCTTCCGCGTCTGCGGAGGCATTGCAGGCTTACATATTCTGGGGCATGGGGACGTTTGGAAAGGCTTCGTTGTGGCAAGCCAATGCCATGTGGCTGCTCACCTTGTTCACTGCAGGTTGGTTGTTGCGACGGCACTTGTGGTTGGACAGTTGGTTGCTCGGTGAAGACTTGGCCACGACCATGGGGGTGCCCCCCAACAAATTCCAATGGGAGCTCTTGTTGCTCGCAGGCTTGGTGGTGGGTTGGGTCACTTCTGTGTGCGGTCCTTTGGCCTTTTTGGGGCTTGCCACACCTCATGTGTACCGATTTTTTCACCGATCCAGGGCCCACAAGGACATGATGTGGGGGGTGGCCCTTTGGGGAGGCATCTTGGCATTGTTTGCCGACGGAGTCGTCCGTGGATCGGACGCGATTTTGATGCACCATTGGCCCTTGAATGCGGTTCTGGCCTTTCTTGGGGCACCCATTGTGCTGAGCGTGCTTTGGAAACGAACCCACGACTGGTCATGAACCTGAAGGCACATCGCTTGGAAGTTGGCCACGGCCCACATTCACTGTTCTCTTGTCCTCCTGATATGGAATGGCAGGCAGGGGGCTTGCATGTGGTGTTGGGGGGCAATGGTTCAGGAAAATCCACACTGCTGCGCACGCTTCTGGGCCTTCATCCTGCCTTGGATGGTGAGGTGTTCTTGAAGGACGCTCAAGGGGGTGTTCTGCTCCCCTCGGACGCCAACTGGGTGCACAAAATGAGCTACGTGCCCTCGAAGCCTCCTTCACAAGTGGGGTTGAAGGTTGAAGAAGTGCTCGCACTTTCAGGTGAGGTCTCTAAGGCGGCCGATTGGCATGCAGCTTTGAAGCCTTGGTTGGGTCAGCGAATGACGGAACTGAGTGATGGTCAAGCGCAACAGGTCATGGTGGCACGCGCCATGTTGCAAACCGAGACCTGGGTGATGATGGATGAGCCCACTGCATTTCTCGATGTCCATGCTCAAGGTCAACTTTGGGCCATGCTGAGAGTGCATCTAGGAGGGGGAGGCGGTGTCTTTTTGGCCACCCATGACCTTTGGGGTGTTGAACGAGTGATGGCGCGTCTCTCAAAGGAAGAATTGCAACGCAGTTCTTTGTCTTGGATCGACGGTCAAGAACTGAAGCCATTGGATCTCACCAGCTCCAAGGACGTCCTCGCCGATTTGTTGTCCCAAGGTTGAACAATCCGTTGCGCGGACCGGTACCTTTGCCCACGTCCAACCCTCTACGACTCCATGCTCGAACGATTTTTGATTGGAATGGCCATTGTGGTCTTGGTGTTCTTTCTCCTCGAATCGCTCACCTACAGGGCCATTTGGAAGGCCTACAGTGGGCAGCCTTGGTGGCCCACGGCACGGATGGTGTGGTGGGGCGGCCATGCCCTTCTTTGGGCCTCTTTTTTGGCAGCTGTGGTACTGTGGCCCTCTTGGAGGGAAACCCACCCCTTTTTGCTCCGAACCATTCTGAGCATCACCTTCGCGGTGTCCATTCCCAAAGTCTTCGTGGCGGCGGTCCAATTGCTGGATGAGCTCAGGGCATTGGGTGCATGGACGTGGTTGAAGGTGTCCGGTCAGTCCACCGCTGGTGCCATGGCAAGAGGCTCATTTTTGAATCACTTGGCACAGGGAGCAGGAGTCCTCGCGTTCTTTGGCATGGCGTATGGCATCCTGCGTGGCAAGTACGCTTACAAGGTTCGGGAACTCGTTGTGGCGCACCCCAATGTGCCCAAAGCCTTTGACGGTTTGCGGATGGTGCAATTGAGCGATGCCCACCTCGGCTCTTTTGAAGGCACCCCAGAACCGGTGTTGACGGCATTGAAAAAGGTCAATGCGCTCAAGCCTGATGTCATCCTCTTCACTGGCGATTTGGTGAACGACTGGGCCGACGAAGCGGAGCCTTGGGTGAAGCCCTTTGCGGCATTGGAGGCACCGATGGGGAAATTCAGCATCATGGGCAACCACGATTACGCCGATTACGGACCACACGACAAGGAGGAGCGTTTGGGAAGCATTGCCAAGTTGAAGTCACTTCAGGCACAAATGGGCTTTCAAATGTTGGACAACAGCCATGTCCTCTGGGAAAAGGAGGGAGATGCCATGGTGCTTGCAGGCGTGGAGAATTGGGGGCGGGGCTTTCGCCAAAGCGGGGATCTGTTTCAGGCACTTCAAGGCAGCGATGCGGCGAATCGGTTCACCGTACTGATGAGCCATGACCCCACCCACTTTGAGTCCATGGTCATGGATGACAAGGCCCCCGTGGAGTTGACCCTGAGCGGTCATACCCACGGCATGCAGCTGGGCATTGAAATCCCATGGCTTGGCATCCAATGGTCTCCATCGTCCTTCCGCTACAAGCGTTGGGGAGGTTTGTACTTGGAAGGGAAGCAATACCTGCACGTCAACCGTGGTTTTGGCGTCTTGGGCTTTCCTGGCCGGGTGGGCATGCC
>JBELJW010000126.1:0-6525 GCA_042089975.1 Flavobacteriales bacterium
CCTCGGAATTCACTTGGTACGTTTGACAATCTTTCTGTCGACCAATCCCTTTCGGCTGACAGCCTAGGGACCAATGAAGCCGTCACACTGACGGTCACCTATCGGGGACGAGGCAACCTCAAATTCCTAAGCGCACCAGACATTGCGTGGCCTGCAGAATTTGAAGTCTTCGATGCCGACATTGAGGACAACATCCGCATCTCGGAGAAAGGAGAGCTGGGGACGCGATCCTTCAAGTTTGTGGCCATCCCAAGGGCACCAGGAACTTACACTTTGCCACTCTTGAAGGCGGTCAGCTTCGACCCTATGAAGGCGAGGCACGTCACAAGCCGCGCCCCATCAGTGACCTTGAGCGTAGGGAAAGGCCCACAAGAAGGAGAAGGCGCTGCGGGCATGAGCTTCCACCACCAACAAAACGTACAGGTGCTCAACCAAGACATTCGACACATCCAATTGACTCCCTCTCGCTTCATTCCGAGAAATGCGACCCCGTGGACCTTTTGGGGATTGTTGGGCCTGTTTCTTCTGGGACCAGGAACCTTTGGTGTTTTGGCGTGGCGGAGGTCTTTGCGCCGTGCAGAAACCCAGGACCGCGCCGGCACGAGGCGCAAGAAGGCTTACCGAGCATTGGGTCGGTCCCTTCGGGCCAAACCCGATGACCTTACACCCGAAATTGTCGGGGAAGCAATGGAGCAATACCTCATGGCCAAACTTGGATGGGAACGATCAGCGCTCACAAGGGCTGCAGTGCATCTCCATTTGATGGAGCGCGATCCGAAGTTGGCTGCATCATGGGATGAACTCTGGGAAGCTTGTGAGCTTCAGAGGTACGGCGCGACCGCCGCCAACACCTCTGACATGGCACAACGCATCCTCGCCTTGGCACAAACCACCGAAGCTTCATGGTCATGAATCGCACTGCCCTCCTGCTTGTTCTTGGGACCATGTTCGCCGTGTTTCCTGCCCCAGGACAGGGACAAGCCGAACAGGCTTGGGGTTCTCAATTCCAAGAGGCCAACGCTGCCTACGAGGCAGGCGAGTACGAAGAGGCACTCGCCCAATATGAAACCTTGCTTCAGGAAACGAGACACTTCTCAAGCGAGTTCAATGCTGGAAATGCAGCCTTCAAGCTGGGCGAACTCGGCATGGCCAGATTGCATTACGAACGTGCCAAAATCATGGACCCCTCGAGTGAGGAGCTCCAGGCCAATTTGGCCTTGGTCGAATCCAAAATTGTCGACCGGATCACCGGCATCCCATCCCTGGGGTTGAAGGACTGGCTGGTGTCATGGGTGGGTCCCGGAAAGTTGCGTGGATGGTTGATTTGGGGCCTGATTTGGTGGTCGTTGGCATGGGGACTTTGGATGTACCGTTGGCGCAGAGTGCGGCCCGATTCAAAATCAACCCTCGCCTTTCTCGGAGGAGCGTGCCTCGCACTTGGTGTTTTGGGGCTGGTGGCCTCCTCCGCCAGCTTGGAACGCATGAAGTCTCCTGAAAGACTGGTGGTGATGGAGGACCGAATCGATGTCTTGAGCACGCCCTCAAGCACGGGGACGGTGTTGTTCCAGCTTCATGAAGGTGCGGCAGCACGCGTGCTCTCCCAAACCAATGGATGGAAAGAAATCCAACTTGACAACGGCAACGTCGGATGGGTCTCCGAGGCCTTCACTGTCGACGTTTGATCTTCAAAATCGACGCCTTGACGCAGGTGTGGTTCACCTCAAAACCTCCAGCTTGACCCGCACCTTTTCGCTGCGCGCGTTCCAGCCTTCTGCCACATAGATGCCTGCTGGCCATGGAGAAACATCCATGGTGCAACGGCCTGAGCCTCCCATCCGATGGGACCAAAACTCGCGGCCATTCAGGTCCATGACACGTACGGTGCTGGCTGGCATCCAACCGCTCAAGGTGGCTTGGTTCTGTGCTGGATTGGGGGCTATGTCCACAAGGGGACCCTGTTCTTCCACCACGGCATCCCCAGAGGCCAAGTCGTACAGAATGATGTCGTCCACTGCAGCCTCCACCAAACTCCCTCCGTCAAGATATTCACCAATGGTGGTGCTGTCCGATGCAATGAAGCGCATTTGAAACGATGATGTGGGCTCAATCACATCCGCAATGCGGAAGGCCTTCCGCCGCCAAGAAATGTCTTGTTGCGAAGTATTTTCGAGGTACTGCCATGTGTTGCCGCCATCATTCGTGATCTCCACCTGCCACCAATCTGAAGCTGGGTTCGCTCCCGTCGCAGGTGCATTGGCGTACCACCTCCAATAAGACATCACAGGGTTGTCGTACGGTGTAAGGTCCATCACTGGGGACAGCAAGGTCGTGTGGCCTCCATCCACATCGTTGGCGCCGATGCCAGCGCCTAGCTCTGAGCTTAGGCCCGTGATGTAGGCATAGCCAAAGAATCCTTCTGTATGGTCCTGCAAGGGTGCCACAACCGTGGCGGGGTCATTCACATCCGCCATGGATCCGACAGGAATGTCTTCAGACCAAATGCCTGTGGTGGCGTTGTCGCCTGGCAGGTCCGTGTCCCAATACCCGAATTCGGAGTAGTCGTCCAAATCGTTGCGAAGAACAGGCTCCACCCCCACCAGAATGTAATGTGGCAAGTTGCCGTTGACGGATTTGTCAGAGGCCACGGGCGTGGTGGCGCTGACGCCTCCAAACACATCCACGATGTCGATGAAGTATTCGACCACCGTGCCCGCAGGGACCCCCGGAATGAGGTGAGAATACACATCGCCCTCCGCATCCATCGGAACCTCGGTCCATGGGGCATCTGGGGCCATTCGGTAGTGCAAACGCATCGCTTCGAAATAGGCTGAATAGGGCAACACAATGTTGGCCTCCGCCTCGATCAGCACCGATGATTCCTGTGCCGCAAATTCAACCGGCTGGTGCTCCAAATCCACGTAGCTGAACAACCGAATGCCGTGAAGGTCAAATCCTTCGATGATCGCTTGGGCATTGGGGGTGCCATTGAGCAGATTGTCGTCGTCGTCGTCCGCTTGAAGCACGTCCAAAAGCACATCCGTGTAAGCCTGACCCTCGAATCCATTGGGCACTGTCGCCTGAAGCCCCGGGTAAGCATCCACAAAGAGTGGCATGACGTCATCCCAGTCCCCACCGAGCAACAAATGGGTGTCGTACCAAGCACCACAGATGATCTCACCGTCGGCATGCACCTGCCCTACGATGTCCTCTGGGTACACTTTGGGCTCCGCATCGTAGCGGCGGATGCCGTCGTTGTTTTCCGTGTAGAAGCCTTTCCCAATCTCTGCAATGTCGGCCAGAGACATGGCCCAGAAATCGGCATACCCCTCGTTCATGGCCCCATTCGTGAAGCCATAAAAAAGCGACTGGTAAAAGAAGTCGTTGATCGCATGGCCGTACTCATGGTACACCACATCGGCAATCAATGAGGTGGCATTGCACCCTCCCTCTTCGTCGTAGAAATTGATGCTGTTGCCGTCGTAAAAGGCGTTGCACTCGCCTGCGACATCGATGTTCACCGTCATGCTGAAATCCAGGTCCGCGAATTCGGTCAACCAAGACCGCATGTGGTCGTGGATGAGGTTGGTGCTGCGGTAGGCGCTGGCTTCTTTTACATTGCCCGGAGCTTGCAGCGAATTGTATCCTTCCGCAAAGGTGACAGGAACCGTTGGCGTGACCTCATTGGTGTAGACCGTGGCAAAGAGGCCACGGAGCGCCAGTTCCACATCCACAATGTCACCAGACTCACTTGTGTTGAACGTGCCAGCGGTGTCGGTGAAATAGCTCAGTGCCCCAAGAGGAAGTTCCAAGTGAGGCATGCCCAAAGACTCGGCGTCATCGTAAGGATAAGCTGGATGTACTGGTGCTTTGACCTGGCCAAAAACCGGCAACACGGGCTGGGTGACACCGGGGACATGGCCCATGCGGCGCGTCTCCTTTCGCGGCGCCTCGTGCATGACCAAGTTTTGGCGCATCAGCACCTCGCCTGAGGTCATGTCCACCCAAGTTTGGTAGCGCACAGGAATCACCCCGCGCCTTCCCTGAACCTCCAATTGCCAAACTGGATACGCCTTCCAAACCGCACCTTCACCCTCTTGAACGGACCGAGGGTACCATGCCATCCCCTGATCCTCCACAGAAAAATCGGAGATGTATGTGGTGCCCGAATTGGTGGCACCTACCGCCATGTCTTGTTCCAAGGCATCCACGACGGAAGAAGGATCCAAAACCACGCCCTCGAAAACCGTCAACGAAGGCCACCAGTCAGCGCCGATCATGACCAAGTTCATGCCGTGGAATTTGGCCTGAAACCTTGAACCCAAGACAGGCGACCCGTTGAGCATCTGTCGCGCAAATGCACGGTCGTGCTTGCTGCCATGGGCAATGGTCACCTCGCCCAAAACCTCCTGTTGCCATCCATCGGCAGAAAGACCCCAAGCCCACGCCTCAGCGGCACGGTCTTCGAGGTTCTGTGAAGTCATGGGTTGGCCCGGACCATACAGCCGTGAGGCTGTTGCCCGGTCTTCATGGGCTTGGACACGCCATCCTGCCGCATGTGCCTCTGAGGAGGTCCATGGCAAAGATTGGCGGTAGGCCCGCTGGACTTCTCCGTCGACTTCGACAGGGCGGTCCACCAAACGGACCTCCCAAGGGTCCGTGGCGTCAACAGGATTTTGTGCATTGACCGCAGCCATCGAACCGACCCATAAGGTCAACACTCCACAACGTAGCATCCATTTCATGGAGCAAAAGCTACAACGCATCGACCATTCTCACCTCCTCATCAGCACAAAGGGACCAACTCAAGGCAAAAGCCTCACTTGGGCTGGGAAGAATTTTTCCACTTCAGTTTGACGCCTTTGGTCCAAATGGAATCTCCATAATTCGTGGCCACGTCGTTGGAATCCAAGACTACCGCCCAGTAGTGCAACCGCAAACTGTCTTGCATACGACGGAATTCCCCCGCCCCGCCATTGGGGGTTCCCGATCTGGGATAGGCGTCCAAGGATTCTTTGCTGGACTTTTTCATGGCTTCACGAAGCTCGAAGTAGACCTTTTGTTGGCGCGGCAACTCCACGGTTTGGTTGAGGGCATCCGCACCCTCATTGGGGGCACATGAGGCCAAGAGCAACAAAGTGCTGCATCGTGCGATCAAATTCTTCATTTTCCTGGTTGTTTTTGTGGGAAGGGGAATCCCTCGGGAGGGTCAATTGCAAATTTGGCCAAACTGGGACAACACAGCCAAAACGTCGCTGACCCCAACGCTCATGTCTCCGTCGACATCAGAAGGACAAAACTCCGAGGCGGCAAAAAGACATGTGCCATCGTCGAACAAGGCGCCGGCGTCATAATTTGAGGCTGACGCGTACATGCACCCTCCGCCCAAGGGCATTGGGCAATCCATGGGTGGGAAAAGACATGTACCATCGTCGTCATTCGCAGCAGCATCGTAGTTGCATGCCCATGGGTAGGTGCATCCTGGCACCTGATTCCCTGTTCCGCAGGCGCCCGCTGTCCACGACGTGACCCCACCGATGTACATCGCTTCGCAGGTGTTGCTGTAGGTGGAACCATCGCAACCACACACTGGGTCGAATTCTTCAGCGCAAAATATGGTCGCACCAAGTTCGAGCAATTGCGCATCGACGCACGTTGTGGCGCACGCCAGGATGCAAGACTCGAAGGTTTCAAAGAACGCTGGGGCATAGTTGACCCCACCGACCACGGCACCGCATCCACTGACAAATTGACAAGACCCATCGATGCGTGCCACCCCCATGGCCATTTCACAAAGGCCAAAATCAACGCCGGCCAAATCAGAGCATGGCAGAGCCTCACACGCCCCTTCCGTCCATTGCAGCACCCCGCCCAAAGCTTGCGCCTCACAGGCGTTGCTGTAACTGATGCCATTGCATCCGCAAACAGGATCAAACACCGTCGGGCAAATCGCCCCTGGGTCCACCAAAGACTCATCCACGCAGAGCTCTACTTGTGACTCGCCACGGAAAACGCTGGCGCAGATAAACAGGGCAAACAGACAACCTTTTTGAACCACATTCATGTCCCGTAAGATACGTTGAACCAAAACATGGCTCCAACCGTAGGGCCATTCAATGCGATGCCAATCGATCCGCGTAGAGTTCGAGCAAGGAACGCAAGTGCGGAGGGTTGAATGGTTTGATCACCACATCGTTCATCCCTGCATCCAGCGCCTTCCTTTTGGTGGCCATCTCCGCATCGGCTGTCAGCCCCACAATCGGGGTTTCTGACCATGCACTCTTCCCTCCTCTCCAGGCCTCGGTGGCCTCGAAACCGTTGCGTCCAGGCATGTGGATGTCGAGCAAAATCATAAATGGCACTTCCGCTTGAAGACACGACTCGGCCTCCTCAACGCCGCCTGCAGTGACCACTTGGTACCCCCACTTTTCAAGCATACGACGGGCGACGAGCACGTTCAATGTTTGTTTATTTGTCTGTTTGTGTGTTTGTTTGTTTGTTTGTTTGTTTGTTTGTTTGTTTGTTTGT
>JBELJW010000127.1:0-3763 GCA_042089975.1 Flavobacteriales bacterium
GACGGTGCTCTTGTCCACCACGACCTTGTAGGACTCCATGATGTGACCAAGTTCTTGGGCCACGCCAAGCACGTAGCGAAGGTCGGCAGAGCCATCTTCGTCAGGCGGGGTTGGAAGGGCCAAGAAAACGATGTCTGCATGGTCCACGGCTTCCTTGAGGTGGGTGGTGAAATGCAGTCGTCCTGCCCCGATGTTCCTGTGAAACAACGTGTCCAAATTGGGCTCGTAGATCGGCACTTGGCCCTGTTTCATGGCCTCGACCTTCGCCTCATCGATGTCCACACAGATGACGTGGTTGCCCGTCTCTGCGAGACAAGTTCCGGTGACGAGGCCGACATATCCTGTGCCTACAACTGCAATGTTCATGAATCGTGTCGTGTTGTGAATGCGCCACAGCGCGGGTCAAGTGGACCGCAAAAGTCCGAAAAGTTTGTCAATGACCCGCGTTTGCATGGCATCGGTCAATTCTGTGTGCATGGGCAAGGCCAAAATGCGCTCCGCTGCGTCATGGGCATGGGGCGTGCCATGCTCCACCACTTTCGGTTCCGAGCCAAAGGCAGGCTGTGCGGAGAGGGGCGTGGGGTAGTAGACCGCGGTGGGGATGCCGGCCTGCAGAAGTTGGGCCTGGAGCCTCTTTCGGTCCGTGCCTTTGGGCAGCCGCAGGCAATACTGATGAAAGGTGTGGCTGCTTTTGGGGTCACGCATCGGAAGGGACATGGCCATCGGCAGAACGTCCAACTGCGCTTCGATCAAACGGTCGTAGCAGTCGGCGGCACTGCGTCTGCGTGCAATCAGGTCCGACCAATGCTTGAGTTTGACGCGAAGGAAGGCGGCTTGAAGGCCATCCAGCCGTGAATTCACGCCCAGTTCGAGGTGGTGGTATTTCTTCACCGCCCCGTGATTGGCGAGGCGTCGTACGCGCTCCGCAAGTTGGTCGTCCTTGGTCAAGACCGCTCCTCCATCGCCCAATGCCCCGAGGTTTTTGCTGGGAAAAAAGCTCGTGGTCCCGACAATGCCCATCATGCCGGCATCGCCTTGGTGCCGTTCCCCGCACCATTGGGCGCCGAGGCTCTGCGCGTTGTCTTCGACCAAGTGCAGCCCATGCTCTTCCGCCCATGGCAGGAGTTCATCCATTGGGGCACATTGGCCAAACAAATGCACCACCATGACCGCTTTTGTTCTGCTGGAACGCGCGGCTTCAGCTGAGACGGGGTCCAATTGAAAGGTCTCGGGATGGATGTCGGCAAACACAGGGGTGGCGCCGACTTCCATCACCACCTCCGCCGTGGAGATGAAAGAGAAATCGGGGACGATCACCTCATCTCCTGGCCCCACGTCAAGCGCACGGAGTGCAAGCGCCAGCGCATCGGTCCCGTTGCCGCAACCCACGGCTTGACCCGACAATTTCAAGGTTGCGCAGAGTTCTTTCTCAAATGCATCGACCTGCTGGCCGCGGATGAAGCCCGAGGTGGCCAGCACCTCGTCCATGGCCTGGTCCAATTCGGGGCGCAGGCGGGCATGAAGGCCGCCTAGGTCGACCATGTGGATGGTGTCTTGGGTTGGATGGGACGGGGTCTGGTGCATCGCAGAAGGCGAAGATAGCCCTTACCTTGGCCGGATGAAAAGGCTGCTCCTGTTGTGTGCTTGGCTGACCGTTGCTGTCATGGCCCAGGGTCAAACCGACCGGGACATCGGCAACGTTTCTGTCCGGGCCCCCCATGTGGGGTTGGTGTTGGGCACCATGGCCCCACAAGGAGACTGGGGTTCGAGGTATGCGAGATTTGGTGAAATCGGCTTGATGGCGGGCCTCAAGACAGAGTCCAATGGCTATGTCTATGTCAAGGCGACGTCTTGGAGCGGCGCGGATGTCAAGCTGATCGGTTTGCTCAGCAACTTGACCACGGACCAAGGCTTCATCATCGACAACGAGGGGGATGTGGCCCAAATCACGGTGACGGGAAGGGGAGGGCAGTTTGGCGCGGGCGTCGGGAGGATCTTCCCCACAGCAAATGGCAACCCCAACAGCGGATGGATGGTCAAGTTGGGTGTGGGTTCCCTGCACCACAACGTGCACTTTGACTACACAGAAAACCGAATTGGTCCCCTGGAAGGCGACCGTGTCAAGGGCTACGACCGTATGAGGTGGGGGGCTTACGGAGAGTTTTGGGTGGGGTACTGGCTCATGAGCGACGACCAGCGCATCAATGCCTTTGCTGGGTTGCACACTGGCCTTGCAAGAACCCACGCCCTCAGGGCGGTGAACTTCGACACGTTGGAGCCCAATGCAGACCTGGTGTGGGACGGCTGGCTGGGCCTTGAGGCGGGTTGGGTGTTTCAGATCTACCGAAGGGCCCAAAAAGAATTCTGGTACTGATGGCTTGGGTGGCCCTGCGCGTGGGGAGTTCGCTTTGGGTGTGGCTCCTGCGTTTGCTGGCCCTTTTGGGCCACTCAAGGGCCAAGGCGAGGGTGGCCATCCGCAAAGAGGGCCATCACAACGTCCTCTCTTGCAGAGCGCAAGCCGTGATGTGGTTCCATGTGTCGAGTTTGGGCGAATTGGAGCAAGCCCTCCCTGTGATGCAGGCTTATCGAAACCGCCATCCTAGAACAGCCTGGCTGCTGACGGTCTATTCTCCGTCCGCCTGGCACCCCCTCCAAGAGAAACTTCCGGAAGGTTGGCGCGAGGGCGATGTCATGGCCGTGCTGCCCGACGACCAACGACGAACATGGGCCCAATGGCTGGCGCATTTGCCATTGGAAGGCTTGGCGTTGGCCAAATACGATTTGTGGCCGCATCTCTTGACGGCGTGCAAGCGGGCAGGGGTGCCCATCCACGCATTCGCCGTGTCGCCATCCGGGGGAAGGGTCACCACCCCTTCGCTGTGGAGGGCTTTGGCCACCATCAGCGTGCAGGACCAAGAGGCCGCTGCGGCATTCAATGGTTTGGGCATGGAAGGCACCGTCCATGTGGACGGGGACCCAAGGGTGGAACGCGTGCTTTCTCGTGCGACGCAACTCGCCTCGGCATGGCGGACGTGGGCCGCAGCCGCTGAAGCGGTGGTGGTCGCTGGCAGCACGTGGCAGGAAGAAGAACGGTTGCTCAGGTCGATGGAATGGCATGCCCGGCGCCGACTTGTTTTGGTGCCCCACGACGTGTCTTCTGCCCACCTCGAGGCATTGGATGTCCAGTGGGACGGCGTGGCCGTGCGCTGGAGCCAGTGGTCCCAGATGTCAGCGGAAGAACAACTTCGTTGGCACGTCGTGGTGGTCGATGCCACGGGGCTGTTGTTTGACTTGTACAGAATGGCCGATGTCGCGGCCATCGGCGGGGGGCATGGCGCCAATGGATTGCACAACGTCTTGGAGCCGGCTTCTGCGGGTTTGCCCATTGTTACGGGCCCCCGATTGGGGGACTTCCGTGAGGCCGTTGCCTTGCAATCGATGGGTGTCCTCCGTTCAGGATCCTTCGTCAAGGACCTCGAGACTGCCTTGTCTCAGCCGAAAGAGAGCAAGGCCTCGGGGGAAAAGGGGTTGCGTTGGCTGAAAGATCAAGAGGGAGCCTCTGCAGGGATTGTGGCCCGTTGGTGAGTTGGGGTCCTCCTCTTGCTATTTTTGTCCTGCCTCGAACCATCTGCCCGGATGGTGGAATTGGTAGACACGACAGACTTAAAATCTGTTGACCCGAAGGGTCGTGCGGGTTCAAGTCCCGCTCCGGGTACCAAACGGGAGATTGCAGCGATGCAGTCTCCCGTATTTTTCCATCCAC
>JBELJW010000127.1:3773-6500 GCA_042089975.1 Flavobacteriales bacterium
CATGCATGTTGCGGGGCTTTTTGATTCGACTCCGTCCCGAAATGGTTTGGCAAAACAATCATCTGCAGGCACCGACAAATTCCCGACCTTGCCGTCATGTTCCAAAAGTTATTCCTTCTCTTGATCAGCCTGTAAATTGGCAGTTGCAAGCCCATCCAGGAGAACATTCTCGGCACGTACGACCTCGATGTGGAGCGCGGGTGTGGGGACTGTGAAGAAGACGGACCCAAGGTCATGGTGTTTGAAGACGACGACATCTCCGATGGGGTGCCAGGCCACTACCGGTTTGAATTCTCAAATGGCGATGCGCATTCGGGCGAGTATGATTTTTTGTGGGTGGACACCGTGGCGAAGTTGATGCTCTACCCGGACAGTGCGTCGTTTGAACTGTATGACCTAATTGGCACCACGCAGCAAACCGATTACCGCGTGCAACGCGACAAAATCAGGGAGACCTGTGATGGGTTCCTGCGCAATTGCATTTGGCGACGCCGGGATTGATGGTTCACCGTAGAGTGGCCCCTTCGTCGTCAAGAAACGCATGAAAGGTTTGGGTTAACTTGCCTTCATGCAACAGTTGTTTCGTCAAATGACAAGGCCATCCGGTGGTCAACCCAATTCAATGGCCATGGTGGCTTTTGCACTGGTGGAAGTGGTGATGATTGTGGTGGGCATCGTGATGGCCAACCAGCTCGAGGAGCAAAAGGAGCTTCGGGAAGTCACAGAAGTGGCAGAGGTGCTTTTTCGCGAAGTTTTGGACGATTTGGAGGAAGATTGTTGGGCGGCATTTGGCCCGATTTGGCGAAACAGAAGCGACAATGGCCTTGCAGACATCTTGTACAATCTTCAGCGTACCGATCAGGATGTTGTTGAAAATGCATTCAACATCTACTACATGTTGCGTTTTCCAGCCGAATTTGATGTCAATACAGAGGGTTACGATGCGCTTGTGAAGCTGCATGAGAGACTGCCGCAAGACTTGCTTGAACTCTACCAGAAGTTGAATTCGTTGATGGCCAAGAATGAGGAGATTTTGGAATGCAACCGGAGGTACAAGGACATCATCTATGCCAACATGGAGCACAACATCAAGACGTTGCCATGGTGGAATCGAAGCACCCATACCGGCAAGCCAGAGCCAGAGGCCATTCCTTGGATGATGTCAGAGGAGTGTTTGGCCCAAACCCATTTGGTGGTGGATGTGAGTTCACAACTTGCAGGAGCAACCGAGAGGTTTCGGGTGGGGGCCATCGACCTGTACGATGACATCAAAGAGGTCATTGGTGACACTTCCGAATCTCCAGGATACATGGATTATGGGTTCCTTTATGACTCTTTGTCCTTGTCTATGCTTGGGAGTTATCGTTTGTCGGATACCACAATTTTTGACTCGAAAGGGAAGTGGGACTTGACCTTGTTTGAAGATGACGGGTTGTTGTTTGCGTCTTACGAAGGCGGCGACACCTTGCGCCTGACCCGGTCCGGTTATAGACAGTATGCCTTCCCAGGTCCACTCATTGAGTTGTACTTTCCTGAAGAGGAGCACATCAAAGTCGCTAAGTGGACCATCCAAAAAGATTGGGTCTACCTCAAATCGGATTGAATGTTTTCGCTGTCAACGCATTGCCTCGGCCGAGCTAACTTGCGTCAATGCAGCAAATGTTTCGTCGGGTGATGGGAGTGAATCAAAAGCAGCAATCGAATTTGGCCATGATGGCTTTTGCGCTGGTGGAAGTGGTGATGATTGTGGTGGGCATTGTCATGGCCAACCAGCTTGAGGAGCAAAAGGAGCTTAGGGAAGTCACCGAATCGGCCGAGGTGTTGTTCGAAGAGGTCATGAGCAATTTGGAGGCAGAGGTCTTGTCGGCCAATGCGGTCATCCAAAAGAACCGCACCAACAACAGAGTCTCTGATGTGGTTTACAATCCTGAAACCACCCCCCAAGAGGCCTTTCAAAATGCCATGGGTGTGTATTTCATGGTTCGGTTTTACGACCAGCTTGAACTGAATTCAAGAGGTTACAATGCCCTGGAGAAAATCCATGATCGGCTTCCCCCTCATTTGCTTGATCTCTATGTGGACTTGGATCTTCTGATGACCCGAAAGCCGTAGATTGAAGAGAACAACAAACGTTTCAAGGAGGTCGTCTATGCCAACATGGAGCACAACGTGCACAACTATGTCTGGTGGAACAAGAGCAATTACATTGGCCGACCAGGAATTGAATTCGTTGAGTGGATGAAGACACCGGAATGTCTGGCCCAGATCCATTTGGCGGTGAACTCCAGTGCCCATTTGGCGAGCAATTCCGAGAGGTACCGTGTGGCAGCGATCGATCTTTACAACGAGATCAGAAGCGTTTTGGCAGATACTTCTGCGGCTCCACCTTGGATGAATTACGGATTCAGAGGCGATCTCCCGATGGAGCAATTGGGCACGTATGTGCTCGAGGACAAAGGGTTTTTGAATACTTGGGGTGTCGAGGAAATCACATTGGACTTGATGGGTGACCAATTGGTTGCCATCCCAAACAACGGCGACACCATGGATCTCTGTTCCATGGGCAATGGACTGTACAATTTTCCAGGGCCCACTTACAGTTTGTATGAATTTCCTACGGATTCGACCTTGGCTGTTCAACAATTTGGGGTGTTGCGGGACTGGACCTATCGGAAAAAGGTCCCCACTGAACTCGCAGACTGATCTTTTGAATGGAAAATCGACAAG
>JBELJW010000128.1:0-6493 GCA_042089975.1 Flavobacteriales bacterium
CCCCTTCTGCATTGAAGTCAAACGACTCGTAAATCCACAACTCCACCGATTTCCGGGTGCCGTCTGGTTGATCCTTGGAGACTTCCCACAAGAACATTCCATTCACAGAGCCATTGGGCAGCTGAGACTCTGGATGGATACCGGGCTGGAACTCAAGGTCGCAGGCGATGCGGTAATCGAACTCCTCCCAGTATTTTCCATAGGCGGCTTCCATGGTGCTGCGCGACAAGGTGGTGGGGGCGTTGACCCCCGTGCCCCGCCACACCGCCTGGTCTGCGAAGCCGCTCCAGAAGGCCACCGAGTCTTCTGCCTCGAAGGCACGAAAAATGGATTCCACTGTTTTGGCATTTTCCACAAAGGCCAGGTGGGTGGGGTCTGGAGTGGAGCAAGCGGCCCACCCGACGGCAACTCCTAGAACAAGGATGAGTGACTTCATGCTGCCAAACTACAAATGCGTCGCATCTTTGTGTGCGCAAAATGACACGGCCCCGTAGTTCAAGGGATAGAATAAGCGTTTCCTAAACGTTTGATCCAGGTTCGAGTCCTGGCGGGGCTGCAGTGAACAAGGAGGGCCTCGGGCGCTCCTTTTTTTTGTGCAGTCAGCGCAACTGACCGGCCACGAATCCCGTGGTCCATGCCGCCTGAAAGTTGAAGCCTCCGGTCACCCCATCAACGTTGAGGACCTCGCCTGCAAAGTGCATGCCCGGCACCACCCGGCTTTGCATCGATTGGAAGTCCACATCCCCCAAAGAGACGCCTCCACAGGTGACGAATTCTTCCTTGAAGGTGGTTTTGCCTTGGACCGCGTACACGTCGTTGAGCAGCGTGTCCAGAAGCTTGTTACGGGTCTTTTTGCCCACGTCAAGCCAAACACTGTCCGAGGAGATGCCCGCTTTGGCCACAAGGTGGGCCCAAAACTTTTTGGGAAGGTCAAATGGACATGCGTTGAGCACCTTCTTCTTCCGGGATTCGACCATGGTGGCGTCCAGCATGGACGCCGCCTCAGAAGCATTGGACACCCCCACCCAGTTCACTTGAAGTTGGAAGTCGTAGGCCCGTTCTGCAAGTTCACGCGCGCCCCAAGCAGAGAGCTTCAAGACCGCGGGGCCACTCATGCCCCAGTGCGTCAGGAGCAAGGGACCCTCTTGCACGAGCTTGGTCCCTTGGATCCTGACAATGGCTTTGGGGACGACGACCCCCATCAACGCGGTGACAGGTTCCTTGGGCATGTTGAACGTGAACAGCGACGGTACGGGTGGTTCAATGCTGTGCCCGAGATCGGCGAGCCATTGCAAGCCTTGCGCCTTGGGGCTTCCGCCCGTGGCGACCACCACACGGTCGAAGGCCTCGCCGTGAAGATCGAAGCCTCCATCGACACGCCTCAGTTCATGGATGGGCGATTGAAGGCGAATGTCGACCCCGAGTCGCTGGGCCTCACGTGTGAGGCAATCCACGATGGTTTGGGACGAATCTGTGACCGGGAACATCCGCCCGTCGGCCTCGGTCTTCAACTGGACCCCACGATGCTCAAACCACGCCACCGTGTCTTGCGCTTGGAATTCAGAGAAGGCCTTTTTCAATTGTTTCCCACCCCTTGGGTAGTGCTTGGACAATTGCGCCGGGGAAAAGCAGGCATGGGTCACGTTGCACCGTCCTCCGCCCGAGATTTTGACCTTGGAAAGAAGCTTGGAGGTCCTTTCAAAAAGCACGACGTGCGCCTCGGGATGATGCTCCGCGGCGGAGAGGGCTGCAAAGAACCCCGCCGCTCCGCCTCCAATGACCGCCACCTGAAGTCCACCTTGCATGGGCCCAAATTACCTCATGCCCATGTACCTTGGCAGACATGGAAGCCTTTCTTGATTTTTTCGAAGCGATGCCCTCGTGGCAAAAGCTGCTTTGGATTGTGACTTGCCTCTCGGCCAACTTGCTCGTGGAGGGTCTTCGCCCTCTGTTCCAAGGGGGGTTCCGGACGCGGCCCCACATGCGCACGAACCTGGTGTTTTTGGGCAGCACGATGGCAATCAACACCCTGTTTGGCTTGGCTTCAGTGGGGTTGTTTTCGTGGTCGGCCACCCACGAGGTGGGCCTGCTGCACTGGGTGGAGATGCCTACATGGTTGTCGCTCCTGGTGGCCATTGTCGTGTTTGATTTGATCGGACAATACGGGGTGCATTGGTGCCTGCACAATGTCAAACCTTTGTGGAGGCTTCACATGGTCCATCACAGCGACACGCATGTGGATGTCACCACTGGCACCAGGCACCATCCGGTGGACTTTGTGGTGCGCGAAGGTTTTGCCCTAGTGGCGGTGATGGTGGTGGGTGCCCCTGTGGCCTTCTATGTGTTTTACCGCATGCTGACCCTGTTCTTCACCTACTTGACCCACGCCAACATTCGGCTGCCAGAGCGGGTGGACCGCGCGATCAGCTGGGTCTTCGTGTCCCCCAACATGCACAAGTTCCACCACCACTTTGAGGAGCCTTGGACAGATCGGAACTACGGGAACATGCTGTCGATTTGGGACCGTCTCTTTGGGACGTTCACCTATGGCGACGTGGACGACGTGGTCTATGGATTGGATGTTGCAGACGACCGTCGCGGGGACGATTTGGGCTATCAAATGACAATGCCCTTCCGAAGGGAGGTCAAGTCGACCCGCTGACCGACCTTTGTCCCATGCAATTGCTAGGAACCAAAGTCTGCAAGAAGTACGATCTCGGGGTGCACAACAACCTGTTTGGGGGCACCATGCTTAGCTGGGTCGATGAATCCGCGGTGGCCTTTGTGAACGAAGTTTGCCATTGTCCCACCATGGTCACCTTGAAAATCGAGGAGGTCTTGTTCAAGTCTCCCGTGAAGGAGAACAACTTGATCAAGATCTATGGCCAAATCGACCGCATCGGCGGCAAGAGCATCACGGTCAGTGTGGAAGCGCGCAAATTCAACGTCTACAGCCATGAAGAAGCTGTGGTGTGCAGCACGCGACTCGTTTTTGTGCGCCTGGACGACGATGGAAAGAGCATCCCCATTGCCAAGCACGTCAGGGAAAAGTACCCTGAGAAGTGTGCATGAAAAAGCCCCGGCCATGAAGGCCAGGGCTTTTGCGTTGTTCCAACGTTGAATTCCTCTCTTAGCAAGGCTGCCCAAAGGCGGAAAGCACACTGAGGATGTCCCCAACCGTGACGGACCCATCTCCATCGACGTCAGCGGAGCACTCCGCGTTGCATCCAAATTCGCCCAAAATCGCCAGTACATCCGCCACAGTGACGTTGCCGTCTCCGTTGACGTCTTGTGGACAAGCGTCGGCTTCATCGCCGGTGATTTGGCCATCGCAGTTGTTGTCCACACCTTCTCCTGTGCCCGGGGCGCCAGGATAGATGGCATCGTTGCTGTCGTCGCAATCGCCAGTGGTCAACACCCAGTTGTCTGGGAGGGGGTCGCAGGCGTCGGCGATGCCAGCGTTGCCGCCAATGCCATCTCCGTCTTCGTCGACGTAAACGATGTTGTAGGGAAGGACACAGGAGCCGTCGTCTTCGGTGGCTTCAGGATTGTAATTGCAAGCATCCATCGAGGTGCAGCCAAGCACCCCTTCGCCCACCGAACACACGTCGTTGAGGGTGAAGGTCGCCTCGTACGTCACCGCGGGCCCCGAGGTCCAACCGTTGTACAAGGTCACGGCCCAGGTTCCCGCTCCAGAAAGCCCTGCCGCAGCAAGGTCCACGGAAGCTGTGTAAGTTCCATCCGCGGAACCTGTCCAGTCACCAGGCCAAATCGCTTGGTATTGGCCAATGCTGTTGCACGAAGGAGGAGAGTTGTTGTAGCCGCCAAAGGAAGTGCACTGTCCATTGGGGTCGGTCACTGTCACGGCCATGTCGCCGGGCCATGCCCCACCCGCCCCGTTGAAGTTGAGGGTGATGTCGAACGATTCCGCCACAGGGTTGCCTGTTCCTTGGAAGGTGAATGGCGCACTCTGTTCCGTTCCTGAAAGGGTGGTGGTGATGGCGCCGTCGGTGCTGCAATCGCAGCCAAAACCGGGATCGGGCAGGAAGCACGAACCATCGTCGATGGTGGCGGATGCGTCGTAGTTGCACGCGGCATTGTTGGTGCAACCGTAGCAGCTGAAGTCGCAAGTCCCGTCGTCGTTTTGAGCCGAGGCATCGTAATTGCAGGCCGTTGCGTCGGTGCAGCCACAGGCCACCGTGCAAGGCTCAGGCACATTGGGGAGCAAGAGGAACAAGCCCTCTTCGATGTGGCTGACCGCCACCACTCCTGAAGCGAAGTAGGGGTAGTTGGACCACGTGCCATTGAACTGGGCCCCATCGCTCGAGGGGTACAGGTCGAAGAAACCGACTTCTTCCGCGTTGAGCGGGTTGTTCACGTCGAGCATGCGCAAACCAGCGCGGTAGTTGCTTTGGTAGGCAATGCCGTCCTTGATGTACAAGTTGTGGTCGATGGCCGCCGTGTTGGCCACAAAGGTCCCGGCCAAAAACGGGTTGTCGAGGTCTTGGACATCAAAGAAATACGTTGTGGTGTTCACCCCGCTTTGTTGTTCGTCCAATTCGTCGCCCACCACGAAGTACTTGTGGTCTTCCGTCAACCACCCTTGGTGGGTGTAGGCCACTCCGCTGTAACTCTCCGAGGAGATCAGCGTCGCGTCGGTGGGGTCGGTCACGTCGACAATGGCGATGTTGTTCTCGTTGCAAGCAAAGGCAATTTCCCTGTCTTGGTATTGGGCATCGTCTCCGATGTAGTTGACCACTTGGGCATCGTGGGTGTAGCCGTCTTGGGAAAAGGTGCCCAAGATGGTGGGGTTCAGGGGGTTTTGGATGTCCACGATGTGCAAACCTCCAGAGGCGGTGTTGGTGCCCACACCGTAGGCGCGGCCACTCTCCTCGTTGATGACGATGTTGTGGGCGTTGCCAAATCCTGAGTAGATGGCATCTGCCGTGAAGTTGACCGGCGGGTTGTTGACATTCCGAAGCTTGGTCAGATCAAAAACCTGCATGCCGTGGCTCCCCGCTTCAGAGACGATGAAGGCGTAGTTGTTGTACACCTTGATGTCGCGCCACAACGAGGACACCGTATTGGTATTCAGGTTGCCCAGGTAAATGGGGTTGATGGGGTCCGAGATGTCGATGAAGCCCGTTCCAGTGGTTCGGCCCAAGAGGACATACTCCTTGCCGTCCAGGGGGTCGGTCCATCCCCAGATGTCATTCATTTCCCCACCGCCAACTTGGTTGACGCCCAAGGACGACAGAAAGTCCACGTTTTCACATGGGTACTGGCCAGCGGCAATGCCGTTGACACAAGGGGATTGGGCCATCGCCGAGAAGGGAAGGCCAAGCGCCAAAAGCACGGCAATCGCGCTGTTGCATAGGGTGGAGGAAAGTTGTTTCATGGCCATTTGGTTGTTTCATTCAAAGACATTCGCTGCCAAAGGCAGACAGCAAAATCAAGATGTCGTTCACGGTGGTGGCTCCGTCGTTGTCCAAGTCGATGGGACAATTCTCGTCGCACCCAAACCCTCCGAGGCTGGCAAGCACATCGCTGACGCCCACGAAGTTGTCTCCATCCAAGTCCTCCGGACATCCTGTCACAGGTTCATTGGAGATGAAGATGGTTTGGGTGGCTGAGGCAAGGTTGCCACAAGCGTCCGTTGCAGTGAAAACACGCACAATCTCATAAGGTTCAGGGCAAGGCCCTCCGACGATGTCGAGCGACACCGAGACGGTGGCCTCTCCACAGGCATCCGCTGCAGTGGCAGGTTCCAAGGGGAAATCGCCATCGTCGCATGTGATGCTCAGGTCGTCGGGGACAAAGTCGAACACGGGGGGGTCGACGTCCACGAACAACAACTGCTGGACAAAGGTGCTGGTGTTGCCGCAGCCATCCACTGCGGTGTATGTCCGAGAAATGCCGGAATCGCCGGTGCACCCTCCGCTGCCAGAGAACTCGTCTACGAACGTCAAGGAAACGACTCCACAATCGTCGGTGGGGTTGGCCAGCGCTCCTGGCGAGCTTCCGCAGGCGATGCTCACGCTGGATGGACTTCCCGTAAAGTCAGGACCCTCGGTGTCGAGGGGGGTGCCGTCGTACAACCACGCGAGATAGACCAAATCAGGCAACTCGACATAGGGGTTTTTGTTGCCTTGAACTTGGTTGGCCTTCGTGTTTCGGCTGATCTCGGCAGCATCAGGCGGGTCGTTGACATGCCAATCGTACAGGGTGTTCACATTCCCGCACGCGGAGATGCTCGTCCCTTCGTTGGGGTACATGGTGTAGTAATAGAACACGGCCCGGGCCACGTCTCCTTTCTTCGATTCCCGAGGTTCCCAAACGCCCCCCGAGGATTCGGACCAATTGTCGCTTCCGCTGGGTTCGTTGCCTTGGCTGGCATAGCTGTTCCCATTGACACCGTACCACTGCGCCTGGTTGTCGTTCACCTCGCCAAAGGGGTTGTTGCTGCGCGAGCTGTTCGCATTCCCGTGGCAAG
>JBELJW010000129.1:0-6458 GCA_042089975.1 Flavobacteriales bacterium
TGGGTTGGGTTGGCGGTTCTGACACCCCCAATTGCATTGTACCACTGCCATTCACCAATGAGCTGTGAACAAGTGTTGGGTCGCCTTCAAAAGCGAGCCATTGCATTCGCGTAATTGCGCTCAACTAAAACCCTTACGTGATGAAAAAGCGATTGATTGGAACCTTACTCGGGTTCTTTGCCCTTTTTGGATTCGGTGCCATCTACTATGGCATTTTGACAGCGGACACAGCGGCGGCCATGGCTGCGGAATACAGTGGCTCCATGCTGGAAGCCCCCAACATGGCCTACATTTTGTTTGGCAATGTCATGATGGCCTACTTGCTGGTCTATGCGTTTGACAAAATGGGCGTCAACGACGCCAAGGCTGGCGCCTACCAAGGGGCGATGATTTTTGCCATTGTTTGGGCATTTGTGCAAGCCTTCATGCTTGCACAATTCAAGATGTTTGACATCCAGTTTGCCCTGACTGAATGGGTGGTGGGGATTGTCCACGGTGTGCTCGGTGGTGCCGCGATCGGCGCCTACAATGCCAAGCAAGGCTGAGAATCCGACCTTGAAAATGTATCAAAGGCGGGCCTCGGCCCGCCTTTTTCATGCCAACACCCTGACCCTATGCAGACCCTGACCATCGTTCCTTTTCACGTTGACCACAGGCAGGCATTTTTGGACCTTAACCGTGCATGGCTGGAGGAGCTCTTTTTGATGGAACCCTATGACCTCAAGGTGCTGAGCGAACCGGAGTCGATGGTCCTGGAAGGAGGCGGTCAAATTTTCTTTGGCCTCTTGGAGGGACAAGCAGTGGCGACCTTCGCCCTCACACCCCGTGGATTTGGCACCATGGAGTTGAACAAAATGGCGGTTCACAAAGACCACAGATCACGGGGTTTCGGGCACCAGCTCATGACTTTCGTGGTGGACCATTGCAAAGCCATGGGCCTCGCTTCTCTTGAGCTTTATTCCCACACCAAATTGGGCAGTGCGATTCATCTGTACCGCAAGTTTGGCTTTGTGGAAACGCCGCTTCCTAAGGATTGCGTTTACGAACGGGCCAACATACGGATGGTCTTCAGGGGGTGAGTGGCCGTGGATGGGTGGCTCTGCCAGCCAAAAACCTAATGCGGGAGGCCACCAACTCCAGGAAGGGGATGGCGCATGTCAGTATGGTCGACGTGTGGCGCCGTACCTTGCCCCGTGCCTCCATTTCCACCCTCCTCCGCGACCGGGCCCAAGGGCCCAAGAATGCATCTCCGAAACCGCAACATTGGACGGTACGACATCCCCGCCTTGGTGAGGCGATTGCCCGACTTGGGGGCGTTTGTGCAGCCCTCCAAATCAGGAGAGGACTCCATTGATTTTTCACAACGAGAAGCAGTCAAGCTCCTCAACAGGGCATTGATGTTGAGTGATTACGGACTGGACCATTGGGACTTTCCGGAGGCCCACTTGTGCCCGCCTGTTCCCGGTAGGGCGGACTACCTCCATCACATGGCGGATCTGCTGTCGACCGCCACCGGCGGAAAGGTGCCAGAGGGTCCGGCTGTGCGTGTGCTCGACGTAGGGGTCGGCGCGACGGCGATTTATCCAATTGTGGGCATTGTGGAATACGGGTGGTCCTTTGTGGGTTGCGACATTTCAAAAGATTCGCTGGCGTCAAGCGCCTCAATTGTCGCTTCCAACCCAATGCTTCAAGGTCAATTGGAATGCCGTCACCAGCCCCATGCAGAGCGGAAATTCGCTGGTATCGTTGCGCCTTCTGAGCGGTTTGCTTTCACCATGTGCAACCCACCTTTTCACGCCAGTGCCCAAGAAGCCATGGCGGGCACCATGCGCAAGACCCGCAACCTCAAGGGCCGCAAGACTCGGCGCCCCATGCTGAATTTTGGCGGGGTGTCTGACGAGTTGATTTGTGAGGGAGGAGAGGTGCAATTCATCCAGGCCCTGATCGAGGAGAGCAGGGATCACGCTGCCCAAGTGATGTGGTTCAGCACCTTGGTGTCCAAACGGTCTCACATGAAGGTTTTCTACGCTGCTCTGAACGCCATGGGTCCAAAGGAGGTCAAAACCATGCCCATGGGCACAGGAAACAAGTCCACTCGGATTTTGGCTTGGACTTTCCTTTCCAAAGAGGAGCGGGAGACTTGGTTCGAAAAGGAGCCTCAATCAGGAAGCTGACGCGCCCTTTGTGAAATCCGGCAGTGTCATGTCATTGGCCGGCTTCATGCACATCTTCAAAGGACCGGCCTCGGGCGCGCTCAAACAGGTCCATCATCATGTCCTCTGCCTTGTCGTCGGGGGGTCCACCTTGTGCCTGTTCAAAGCCGTAGGGTTGGTCCGGACCACGGTCGGTCAACTTGAACCGAAAGATGTAATCGTCCGCATCTTCCCCTCGGCCTGAAAAGGTGCCAAAGCGCAAGTCGTTGAGCTGGAGGCTGCCGTCGTCGCGAAGCACGGCATTGAAGTAACCTGCACTGAACCATCGAAGAACTTGGAGGGTCTCGTCCGTGTCGAGGTTGTGCAGCAATTCATGGCCTTGCGCCACAGGGTGAAAGGAAATGGGGACTTCGTCCAAGATGGAATGCTGGGCCAACAGGAACCCATCTCCCGTATCCACCACCGCATTCCAAAGCAGGTTGTTGAAGATGGTGGGGGTGATCATGAAATCCACATAGGCTCTCCCTTGTGCCTCAAGGGCCTCGGAGAAGGTCCGTTGGACGCGCTGGTGGTTGACCACGGTCAACGCCAAGTAAAGACAGCTCCAACCCAAACCCACCGCATTCCAAACACGGCGCCTTGGATCTTCCCTTGAACAACGGGCGGCCACCAAAAGGCACAACAAAAAAGGAAGGGTGTAGAGGGGGTCGGCCACGGCCACGGTGCCCCACGCCACACGTTGGTCTGAAAAAGGGGTGAAGAGCTGCGTGCCGTAGGTGGTGAAGCAATCAAGCAGGGTGTGGGTAAGAAATCCACCAAAAAACAGCAACACCCACCCTTTAAGGTCCGCGTTGGGCGCTTCCCATCGGCCTTTGAAGTACCTCTTTTGGGCGTGTCTCCAGCCCCAAGCCCCAATCAAGGGAACATAGACCGCGATGGGCCACCATGTGCCTGGAGCAAAGATTTGGGTCAAGAAATTCACCACAAACCCAATCACCACCGCAGCAAGGACCTTGGTCCCTATGGCCACCTTTGCATGGTGTGGGCTTTGGTACAAACGATGGGTCATCCAACCCAACGCCAAGGCTCCCAAGACGCAAAACAGCAGCGAGTGGCTGATGCCGCGGTGGAAGGCGAGGTTGTCGAGCTCGCTCAAGAAATACTTGCCCAGGACGTCCATGTCTGGGAGGGTCCCAGCGACGGCGCCCCACACCATTGCACGGTTGCCAATGCGACGTCCCAAGACCGCTTCTCCCACCGCCGCCCCCAATACGATTTGAGACAAAGAATCCATGTGTCAAAGGTCGTGGTGGAACCAGTTTGCACCTGTCTTTTTTGTTGGGAGAATCGTGAATTCTGTCAGGGAGTCTCGCAGCAGTGTACATTGCGACAAATTGCCCACCATGAAAAAGACTTTGAACTCCTTCGTGTCGGTCGTCTTGTTGCTCAGCGTCTGTGCATTGATTCCCTTCTTCGGATTTTCCCAAGATTCGATCTCGACCGGATCCAGTGGCGCGCAGAAAGGAGGTGAGATCCCGTTTGTGCAACTGACCATGAACGATGGAACCCTCAAGTTTGGACAACTCATTGAGATCACAGAAAGTGAGGTCGTGCTTGACATCATGGGGTTGGGCATCACCAGAATCCCAAAGTATTTGGTCCAGGCTTTGACTTCAGAAATGCTAAGCGAGGCAGATCAAGAACGCGGTTTTGGCTACATCAGCAACCAGCCCAGCCGCTACTTTTTTGCGCCGTCAGGCATCCAGTTGAAAAAGGGAGAGGGCTATTTTCAGTCCAACGTGGCGCTCAACTCCATCAGCTATGGATTCAGTGATCGATTCACCGGCGGTGTCCTCCTTTCTGTTGTTGGTGCTGGGATCACAGCCAAGTTTGGGGGCGAGGTGCGCGAGAATGTCCATGTGTCTGTCGGCGGTGTGGCGGGCATGGACTATTACGGCAACTTGGACCGGCCATTGGTGCTCGGGTTTGCCAATGTGACTTTTGGCGATGAAGACAAAAACTTGACCATCAACCTTGGCATTGGCAACAGCATCGACAATGGTGGTGGGGCCTTCGATGAAACCACGACCTCTTTGGACAGCAGCGTTGTTGTCGACAACAACTATCAGATCAACTATTTCACAGCGGTTGATGAAATCTACAATCAAACAGTGCCTTTGCTCCTAAATGTCAGCGCGATGAGGCCGTTGACTTCGACCCGTTGGTTCATCACAGAGAACTACCTGGTGATTCCCTGGAAACGAACGAACCAGGTTGAACTCGACCCTCCCGTCCAGTTGCAAAATGGGAGCTACAACGGCAGCAATTCACCGAGTTCGAATTGGTTCCGTTCGTACGGAGGCAGCTCCAATCCGGGTGGCGCGATTTCCTTGGGCATCCGAAGTTATAACCAGCGTTCAGGCTGGCTTTGGGACTATGGACTGGCAGGCGTCTTTGCAGATGGAGAAGGGTTCCCCGTGCCTTGGTTTTCCTTCACCTTGGAATTTTGAGGCCTGAGGGCATGCAACCTTTCTGTCTTTCGGCGGATTTTCTGTCAACATGAGAACCATCTTTCTTTGCCTCTGCATGGTTGCGTTTTGCGTTGCACCTTGTTTCCTCTGGTCGCAGTCACCGCAACAGTTCACCCTGAGTGGGTACATCACAGACGCAGCCACAGGAGAAACCTTGATTGGTGCGACGGTGTGGTCAGAGGCAGCGACGGTTGGCGTGGTGAGCAACTTGTATGGGTTTTACACCCTCACCCTTCCGGCTGATGTCTACACGGTGCAAGTGACCTTCATTGGCTACGAACGGCAACGACTCGAGGTCGATTTGTCCGGGGAAAATGTCAAGTTCAATTTGGCCATGGTGCCCGGGACGAAGCTTGGAGAGGCTGTTGTGACGGGTGAAAATGAAAGCCGCATCGAGGAGCAAGTGCAGATGTCCAAGATGGAAATCCCCATCGATCAAATCAAATCGTTGCCGGCCATCGGCGGGGAAGTGGACTTACTCAAGTCGCTTCAGTTGCTGCCAGGGGTGCAGTCGGGAGGCGAAGGGACAAGTGGGTTGTACGTCCGAGGAGGCAGTCCGGACCAAAACCTGATGCTGCTTGACGGGGTTCCGCTGTACAGTGTAAGTCATTTGTTTGGCTTCTTCAGTGTGTTCAACGCCGATGCGGTGAAGAACATGGCCATCACCAAAGGCGGATTTCCCGCGCGCTTTGGCGGCAGGCTTTCGTCCGTGCTCGAGATCAACATGAAGGACGGGAACATGAGGGAATACCATGGCGACGGCAACATCAGCATCATCGCTTCGAAGCTGACGGTGGAGGGCCCCATTGTGAAGGACAAAGCCAGCTTCATGCTCAGTGCCCGACGGACGTACCTCGATCTTTTGCTCAACCCGATCATCCGTTCGGCCACGAGCAACGATCCGGATTTCAGCACCAACCCAGCCTATTTCTTTTACGACCTCAATGGGAAGCTCAATTGGAAGGTGGGGCCCAAAGACCGTTTGTATTTGAGCGCATTTTCTGGGATGGACGACTTTGGGGTGACCTCCTCCAACAGAGATGCCGACCAAGGACGCTCCATCAAGGAGGATTTGTCCTTCGGGTTGGATTGGCAAAACCAGATCCAAGCCCTTCGTTGGAACCATGAGGTGGGCCCAAGGATGTTCTCCAATGTGTCTTTGACGCACAGTGTCTACAACTTCAACACAGGGGTGGACTTGAGCACGGAGATCATTGAGAATGGAGACACCAACGCCACCCGCTTTGCTTCCTTGTACCAATCGGGCATCGAAGACCATTCGGCAAAGGTGGATGTGGATTTTGCACCCAACGCCCGCCATTTCATTCGATTTGGGGCCAACATCACCCGACATACCTTTTCTCCAGGAGCCCTGCAATTGGCCCTGGATTTTGGCCAAGAAAATCCTTTGGACACCCTGATTGGCCAGGGAAATTTGTCCAGCACGGAGCGATATCTGTACGCAGAGGATGAACTGAGGTTGGGCCCCAATGTCAGCCTGAACGTCGGCAGCCACCTCTCTTTGCTGAGTGTGCAGGACACCACCTATGCGAGTGTGCAGCCTCGCCTGGCCTTGAATTGGAAATTTGCCGAAGGTTGGGCATTCAAAGCGAGTTATGCTGAGATGACCCAATTCGTGAATCTCTTGACCAATGAGGGACTCAGTCTCCCGACGGACCTTTGGTTGCCGTCGACACAAAACATCCGACCCCAGGAAAGCTGGCAGGTCGCAGCAGGTTTGGCCACCTCCTTTGGCAATGGAGATGTCGAATGC
>JBELJW010000130.1:0-6357 GCA_042089975.1 Flavobacteriales bacterium
CACCATGCCCGGACTCATAGGGAAAAAAGTAGGCATGACCAGCATCTACAGTGCCGCTGGGAAGAATCTCCCATGCACAATATTGGAAGTTGGTCCTTGCGTCGTGACGCAAGTACGTACCCTCGAGCGGGACGGCTATGAAGCCGTTCAACTTGGTTACGGCGAGCGTTCCGAAAAGCACACTTCGAAGGCCATGCAAGGTCACTTCAAGCGTGCGGGTGTCACTCCACAGCGTCGTCTGGCGGAGTTCGATGCCTTTGAACAGGAACTTCAAACAGGAGACACCCTCCAAGTGAACGATGTGTTCGCAGAAGGAGAGTACGTCAGCATCAGTGGCAAGTCCAAAGGAAAGGGCTTCCAAGGTGTTGTCAAGCGCCATGGTTTCGCAGGTGTGGGTCAAGCGACCCACGGCCAGCACAACCGTTTGCGTGCCCCCGGTTCCATTGGAGCGGCCTCTACGCCAGCCCGTGTCTTCAAGGGCATGCGCATGGCGGGTCAAATGGGCAACTCACGTGTGACCATCGAGAACCTTGAAATCCTCAAGGTGTTGCCCGAAGAGGGCTTGCTCGTGGTCAAAGGAGCCATTCCGGGACACAAGGGTGCCACAGTCGTCATCCGAAAGCCTGAAGCATCATGAAATTGAACGTTTACAGCAGCAAAGGTTCCAAGACGAAAAAGTCTGTGGAATTGGATGACCAGGTGTTTGGCATCGAGCCAAACGATCACGCGATCTACCTGGACGTCAAGAGATTCTTGGCCGCTCAGCGCCAAGGAACCCATGACTCGTTGGGCCGGTCCCTCGTGACAGGTTCCACGCGCAAGATCAAGAAGCAGAAAGGCACAGGTACTGCCCGTGCGGGAAGCATCAAGAACCCACTCTTCCGAGGAGGAGGTCGTGTTTTTGGTCCCGAGCCACGAGACTACACCCAGAAGCTCAACGGCAAGTTGAAGAAGTTGGCGCGCAAGAGTGCGCTGAGCTACAAGGCCAAAGGTGAAGGCATCACGGTGGTGGACAGCATTGCCATGAAGGCACCCAAGACGCAAGATTTCTTGGCGGTTTTGGAGGGCTTGAAGCTCGCGGACAAAAAGACCTTGACGGTCTTGCCCGCAGCCGACGACGCGATCTACCGCAGCTGCAGAAACTTGCCTAAGCACAGGGTGATGACCGCTTCCGACGTGAGCACGTACGACATCATGAATTGTTCCAACTTGGTCTTGGTGGACAACGCCCACGAAGTCATTGAAGGGATGCTTAAATCTTAAGGCCATGTCGAATACACTCATCAAGCCCCTCATCACCGAGAAGATGTCCCTCGACACCGAGCAAAACAACAGCTATGGTTTCGTGGTGACAGATGGTGCGAACAAAATTGAAATCAAGAAGTCAGTCGAAGCCCAGTACGGTGTGACGGTGACCTCTGTCCGCACCTTGCGTGTGGACGGCAAGTCACGTCAACGATTCACCAAGACAGGTGTGGTCCGCGGACGCACCAATGGCTACAAGAAAGCCATCGTCAGCATCGCTGAAGGTCAAACCATTGACTTCTACGACAACATCTAAGCCATGGCACTCAGGAAATTCAACCCGATTACCCCAGGCATGCGCCACAAGGTGCTCTCCAAATTTGAGGAGATCACCACGGACAAGCCTCACAAGCCATTGTTGGAGCCCATCAAGAAATCTGGTGGCCGAAACAACGACGGCAAGATGACCATGCGTTACCGTGGAGGCGGGCACAAGCGCCGCTACCGCGTGATTGACTTCAAGCGCAACAAGCACATGGAAGCCACAGTGTTGACTGTGGAATACGATCCAAACCGTACCAGCCATATTTGTTTGGTGGAGTACAAGGATGGAGAGAAGCGTTACATCATTGCCCCAGAAGGATTGAAGCCAGGAATGGTCATCCAAAGCGGCAAGGAAGCGTCCCCAGAAGTGGGCCACGCCATGTACCTCTCTGACATTCCTTTGGGAACGATCGTGCACAACATCGAATTGCACCCTGGTCGTGGAGCCAACATTGCACGAAGTGCAGGCTCATATGCTCAGCTTGCAGCCCGTGACGGCAAGTACGCGGTCCTCAAAATGCCTAGCGGTGAGACCCGCCAGATTTTGGTGACCTGCATGGCTGTCATTGGTTCTGTTGGCAACAGTGAACACAACCTCCAAGTCAGCGGAAAGGCAGGACGCAGCCGCTGGTTGGGACGCCGCCCACGTGTACGTGGTGTGGTGATGAACCCTGTCGATCACCCCATGGGTGGTGGTGAAGGTCGCTCCTCGGGTGGCCACCCACGCTCGCGGAATGGCATCCCCGCCAAAGGCTACAAGACGCGCAACAAGCGCAAGGCCTCCTCTAAGAACATCATCGAACGTCGGAAGAAGTAAGTCATGGCTCGTTCACTCAAAAAACCACCATTCATCCACTACAAGCTTGCACAGCGCATTGAAGCCATGCAAGCCTCTGGAAAGAAGTCCGTCATCAAGACCTGGTCTCGCGCAAGCATGATCACTCCGGACTTTGTGGGTTTGACCATCGCCGTGCACAACGGACGTCAATTCATTCCTGTTTTCGTGACTGAAAACATGGTAGGACACAAACTCGGCGAGTTTTCGCCGACGCGTACCTTCCGTGGTCACGCAGACAAAAAAGACAAGAAGCGCTGAGTCATGGGAGCACGTAAAAGAATCGCCGCAGAAGCCCGCAAGGAGGCGCTGAAAAGCACCGCCATTGCCAGCTTGAACAACTGCCCAACCTCACCTCGCAAAATGCGTTTGGTGGCGGACACTGTCCGCGGGAAGGATGTATTTGAAGCACTCAACGTGTTGCGCTTCAGCGCACGTGAGGCGAGCCTCCGTTTGGAGAAGCTCTTGCTCTCTGCCATCGCCAACTGGGAATCCAAAAACGAAGGTCAGCGTCCTGAAGAGGCCAATCTGATTGTTCGTGAAATCAAAGTGGACAGCGCACGCATGTTGAAGCGTTTGCAGCCCGCACCTCAAGGTCGCGCGCACCGCATTCGCAAGCGCAGCAACCACGTGACCATCATTGTAGATAGCGCCAAGAACTAATCATGGGACAGAAGACGAATCCGATCGGCAATCGCCTTGGTTTCATCCGCGGATGGGACTCCAACTGGTATGGCGGCAAAGACTACACGGAAAAGCTTGTCGAAGACGACAAGATCCGTACCTACTTGATGGCCCGCTTGCGCAAAGCAAGTGTGTCGAACATCATCATTGAGCGTACGTTGAAGCTCGTGACTGTGACCATCAAGTCTGCACGACCTGGTGTGATCATCGGCAAGGGTGGTTCAGAGGTGGACAAGCTGCGCGAAGAGTTGAAGAAGTTGACGGGCAAGGATGTCCAGATCAACATCTTCGAGATCAAGAGGCCCGAACTCGATGCCCGTTTGGTGGCAGAGAGTGTGGCGCGCCAAATCGAAGCACGTATCAGCCACCGCCGCGCTATCAAGATGTCCATCGCCAGCACGATGCGTCTCGGTGCGGAAGGCATCAAAATCAACATCGCCGGCCGTGTGAACGGCGCGGAGATTGCACGTAGTGAGAGCTACAAGGAGGGGCGCATTCCACTCCACACTTTCCGTGCAGACATCGACTACGCGTTGGTGGAGGCACACACGACTTACGGACGAATCGGCATCAAGTGCTGGATTTGCCGTGGTGAAGTTTACGGCAAGCGCGACTTGTCTCCTGTTCCACCTCAAAAGAAGGACCGCGGCGACCGTCGCGGTGGGGCACCCGGCCGTCGCCGTGGTCCTCGTTCCTGATAGAAAGCCAAGCTGAATAGTCATGCTACAGCCAAAACGTACCAAGTTCCGCAAAATGCAAAAAGGCCGTGTTCGCGGCCTCGCATACCGTGGAAGCACTGTGGCTTACGGGTCATTTGCCATCAAGACGATGGAGGTGGGATTCATCACCTCTCGTCAGATTGAGGCTGCCCGTATTGCCATCAACCGCTACATGAAGCGTGAAGGACAAGTGTGGATCCGCATTTTCCCGGACAAGCCGATCACGTCCAAGCCTGCAGAGGTTCGGATGGGTAAGGGTAAAGGTGCTCCCAGCCACTGGGTTGCTCCTGTTCGCCCAGGCCGCATCATGTTTGAAGTGGACGGTGTTCCAATGGAAACCGCCCAAGAAGCGTTGCGCTTGGGAGCTCAAAAGCTCCCCGTCAAGTGCAAATTTGTTGTTCGCCCAGATTACGCAGGATAATGATTGCCATGACTGAAATCCGCCAGTTGTCCGACAAGGACCTCCAAGAGCGCATCACCATTGAGCGGGATGCACTGGCCAAGTTGCGCTTCAACCACACCATTGCCGGACTTGAGAGTCCCAAGGCATTGTCAGAGAAGAAGCGAGACATCGCCCGTTTGTTGACAGAACAAAATGCGCGTAAAAACGCCAACTAAGACAACCATGAGCAACGAAGCAACGACACGCAACCTCCGCAAGGACCGAATCGGCACTGTCACGTCCAACAAAATGGACAAGAGCATTGTGGTTTCAGTGGAGCGCAAGGAAAAGCACCCCATGTATGGGAAATTCCTCAAGCGCACCAAAAAGTTTGTGGCCCACGATGAAGAGCAGACATGCAACATTGGGGACACCGTACGCATCATGGAAACTCGACCAATGAGCAAGCGCAAGTGCTGGCGATTGGTAGAGGTCATCGAGCGCGCGAAGTAATACAAGGGAAAGTAAAAGAACCATGATCCAGCAAGAATCCCGAATGAAAGTCGCTGACAACAGCGGAGCGAAGGAAGCCCTTTGCATCCGTGTGTTGGGAGGTACCCGTCGCAGGTACGCCTCCTTGGGCGACACGGTGGTTGTCGCCGTCAAAAGCGCAACCCCCAACGGAACGGTGAAAAAGGGTACGGTTTCAAAGGCCGTAGTGGTGCGTACAAAGAAGGAAGTCCGACGCCCTGATGGGTCGTACATCCGCTTTGACGACAATGCCATTGTCCTTTTGAACGCCACCAGCGACATGCGTGGCACCCGTATTTTTGGTCCTGTGGCCCGCGAGCTGCGAGAGAAGGACTTCATGAAGATTGTTTCACTCGCACCTGAGGTGTTGTAAACCCCGAGACATGTTCAAAAGAGTAAAAGTCAAAAAGGGCGATACAGTCAAAGTGATTTCCGGCGGCAACCGCGGCAAGGAAGGCACTGTGCTGGCCGTCGACCGCAAAACTGACCGTGTGGTGATTGAAGGTGTGAACATCATCACCAAGCACGTCAAGCCCAGCCCTACCAACCCTCAAGGAGGTGTGACCACTGTGGAAGCAGGAATTCACATCAGCAACGTGATGGTGGTGGACGGAGCTGGCAACGCGACCCGTGTTGGACGCCGCAAAGGCGACGACGGGAAGCTTGTTCGTTTTTCAAAGAAAACCAATGAGGAGCTGAAGTGATGAGTTACATTCCAAGACTTCAAACCCAGTACGCAGAGGACATTGCTCCTGCTTTGATGAAGCAGTTCGAGTACAAGTCTGTGATGCAGGTGCCCCGCATCGTCAAAATCTGCCTGAACCAAGGTTTGGGCAAGGCTGTGGCCGACCGCAAAATGGTCGACACTGCCATTGGCGAGATGAGCACGATTGCGGGTCAGTTGGCGGTGCCAACCATGTCCACCAAAGACGTGTCGAATTTCAAACTCCGCAAGGGCATGCCCATCGGCGCCCGTGTGACCTTGCGTCGCGATCGGATGTTCGAATACCTCGACCGCTTGATTGCCGTGTCTCTGCCACGTACCCGTGATTTCCAGGGTGTGAAAGCCAAGGGCTTTGACGGCCGCGGCAACTTCACTTTTGGCATCAAAGAGCAAATCATTTTCCCAGAGATCAATCTGGACAAGGTGAAGAACATCAACGGTATGGACATCACAATTGTGACCACAGCCAAGACGGACGCAGAGGCGAAAGCCCTTCTCGAAGCCTTCGGTTTTCCATTCAAAAAGAACTAAGCAATGGCCAAAGAATCCATGAAAGCCCGCGAGCGCAAGCGTGAACGTCTTGTGGCGAAGTACGCAGCCAAGCGCGCGGCATTGAAAGAAGCTGGAGACTGGGAAGGTCTGCAGAAGCTGCCCCCAAATTCGGCGGCTGTGCGTTTGCACAACCGCTGCCAAATCACGGGACGGCCCCGTGGTTTCATGCGTCAATTCGGCATCAGCCGTGTATTGTTCCGCAAAATGGCCTTGTCTGGACGAATTCCAGGCGTGAAGAAGGCAAGCTGGTAATCCGAACCTGAGAAGACATGCATAGCGATCCTATATCCGATTACCTCACGCGCATCCGCAATGCGCAAATGGCCCGTCACAAGGTGGTGGAGATTCCGGCTTCCAACGT
>JBELJW010000004.1:0-33376 GCA_042089975.1 Flavobacteriales bacterium
ATTGCCTACCGGGCTTGTGGGGCCGTGGAAGCCTTCACCGATCCAGATTTGCACGCCGAGTCCAAGGACTTTCTGCCTGTCTTGAACCAACAGCTCGCTCCCATCATGGGCCGGGAAGTGTTTGCTGAAACCACCGCAAACCAGAACGGACTGCGCGAGCTATGCGGAAGCATCTCGAGCCCATTGGAAGGCGATGTGGACACGGCACGCATGATCGCCACCATGCGGTCAGCCCTTGCCCCCGCAGGCATCCAATGGCTTGCAGGGATGTCCATTGAGGCCGTGGAGGCCGCCCCCGAAGGCTGGTCCTTGGCCACGCCGCATGGTGTGTTGAATGCCTCCCGCGTGTTTCTCGCCACGAATGCTTTGGCCTCTGATTTGGTGCCTGTGGACGTTGGGCCCGTGCCCAACATGGTCCTGGTCAGTCAGCCTCTCCCAGAATTGCGTTTGACCTCCACGGTGCACCACGACCGAGGCTACGTCTACGCCAGGGAGGTGGATGGACGCATCTTGATTGGAGGGGGGAGACAATGGGATTGCCAAGACCCCGGAGAATCGGAGGAACGGCTTGTGGCTTGGGCGCAAAGGCACATCCAAGGTGCGGAAGCTTTTGCCACGGCCCATCGATGGACGGGGCAGCTGGGTGTAGGCTCCATGCGTTTGCCCATCGTACAAGAAGTCAAGCCCGGTCTCTATGTAGGGGTCCGGCTTGGAGGCATGGGGGTGGCCATCGGGACGCACATTGGACAATCCATGGCCGGTCTTGCGTAGGACGTAACCTTTCAGAGGCTGGAGGCGTAAGGAAAGTGAATCCTACCTCCATTCTCATGAAGGACCCTATGACATCTCTTATGGCCACACTCCGCACCGCGGGAGTGGCAATTGCGCTTCTTTCGATGGGCCAAGCCTGGGCACAACCCAGCCTGAGCGTATCGTCTGGCACCACCGCTGTTCAAGACATGAACGCCTCGCTGAGCCGAGGCTTTTCCATGTCCCAAGCCGTGGGCAGCCATTGGAGTGTGGACCTCGACTTGCTCTCTGCGCGTGCCACCCGTGACCGCGGTGTGGTCATGCACCAAGCTTCGACCCAAACATTGGGTGCTGGGGTTCGCTACTTGGCGTTTAGAGCGGAATCGCATGCCATTCGGCCTTGGGCTGGTGCAGGCCTCAGCTGGCAGACGTCCGCCCTTCGTGCAGACGAGGAAGACGCTGCAGGTTCAGCGTACCACCTTTGGGACGACGGGTTGCTCTACGGAACCCCCCAGCCCGTGCCCATGCCGGACATCGAGCGTCCAAGCCCTTTGACCCGTGACAATGTGTTTGAAACCACCTTGGAGCGCAGCAGCGGCATGGCCATGCCTTTGCGCGCTGGAGTGGATGTTCAACTCACAAGACGGCTGCACGCCACTTTGGCGGTCACAGCCATTCCCGGCGCCGGTGCCAACTGGCGCACGGCCCAGGCCGGTTTGGGCTTCCAGCTCGGCCGCGGAAAGACGTACCTCAAAACTTTGTTTCCCGAAGACTTCCTCGCCTTGGGTGAGGATGCCGACGGCGACGGTGTGAAAGACGTCAAGGATCTTTGCGGTGGCACAGAACCAGGCGCCATTGTCGACAAAAATGGATGCGCCGTGGACAGCGACGCCGACGGGGTGCCTGACCATAGGGACCTCGAGCCCAACAGCCCGGACATGCTGGTGAACGAACATGGCCAGACGATTTCACTCGCAGAGTGGAAAGCCTTGTACGCCCCAGCCAAAGGGGACCCTTCGACTTTTGCACAAGACAGCGCGGTGGTGATCTCGGAATTGACTGCAGCCCAAATGGCGCAAATGCTCCAGACTGTTGGCAACACCGCGGCCCAAACAGAGCAAAAAATGCTCCAAGACCTGCGTGAAAAAGTGTACAACCCCGGGGTGACTTACCGCGTCCAATATGGAGCCTACCTCACTGCATTCGCGCCTTCCACGGACATGTACGGCTCAGACCGGGTGGAAGCTGTCGCAGGTGAAGAGGGATTGACGGTGCACGTGGGCAAAGAACACGAGAGGCTCAGTGCTGCGCGGGCCGCCTTGGCCACAGCCAAGTCGCAAAGCCATTCAGACGCGTTTGTGACGGCCTACCACAATGGCGTGCGGATCTCCTTGGAAGAAGCCGCGGCCTTGGAGTCGATTCGCCAAGAATCCGTGCAAAAGGTGGCCGAAACTTTCCACGTGGCGGTCATCACGTACCACGTCCAGCTGGGCCGGTACACCGACGGTGTGCCTGTCGAGGTTTTGAATGCCTTCTTGAACATGGGCCACATCGAACAACGACTGGCCGAGGATGGCACCCACCGCTACCTCACAGCAGGCGTCGCCGCTGAAGAAACGGCACGACAGCATCTGTTGTCGGCGCGAAACGATGGTTTTGAGGATGCTTTTTTGGTCGCTGAAATCGACGGTCAAAAGGTGTCGGTGGCACAGGCCAGGGCGGCATCCGCACAGCCTCAAGCCGACCACACGCTGACCGCCGCCAAATGAATCAATGCCCTAACTGGGCCCACGCATGAATGGCAGCCTTGGCGGTTTTCCGACCGTCCATTGCAGCCGACAAAATCCCTCCGGCGTAGCCTCCTCCTTCGCCCGCTGGGTACAATCCCTGAAGACCTGGATGCTGCAAAGTGTCCGGGTCTCTTGGGATTCTGACGGGGCTGCTCGTCCGCGACTCAGGGGCCAAAACCACCGCGTCGTCGTGCAGGAAGCCACGCATTTTTTGGCCAAACGACTCAAATCCTTTTTTCAAACTCTTGGAGACCACGTCGGGCAAGATTTGGTCCACGCGAACCGAGGTCGTCCCAGGGACATATGAACTCTTGGGAAGGCTCTCCGACCTTCGACCGGCCACAAAGTCCTTCAAACGCTGTGCTGGAGCTGCCTGGCTTCCGCCGGCTGCCTCCCAGCAAGCTCGTTCGACATGTTGCTGGAAGGCCAAACCTCCGAGCGGACCATGGAACCCCAACGGCTCCCAATCCTCCGGGCCAATCTGCACCACCATGCCTGAATTGGCATATGGATTGTTGCGTTTGGACGGAGACCATCCATTGGTGACCACCTCCCCTGGCGCCGTGGCACAAGGGGCGACAATGCCTCCGGGGCACATGCAAAAACTGTGCACCCCTCGGCCTTCCACCTGGCACACCAAACTGTAGCTCGCAGGCGGCAAACGGTCGGCCACCTGCTCTCCATGGTATTGCACATGGTCCACCCAGGTTTGCGGATGTTCCACCCTGACGCCCAAGGCAAAGGGTTTGGCCTCAATCTCAAGACCTTGGTCATGCAGGCACTCAAAAATGTCGCGTGCGCTGTGCCCTGTGGCCAACACCACGGCCTTGGCATGGAGTGTCACCTCGTGCTCCTCCTCTTCCGGGTGCAGGACCATGGCCTTCACCCCTGTGCACCTGCCGTTGTCCACCATCAATTCCAACACGCGGTGCCCAAACAAGACCTTGCCCCCTGCCTTTTCAATGCTTTCCCGCATGGCGGTCACCACGGCAGGCAAGCGGTTGGTGCCTATGTGGGGATGGGCCTCCACCAAAATCTCTGGATCTGCACCATGGGCCACCAACCATTCCAAGGCCTCGCGGACATCGCCTCTCTTTTTGCTCCTTGTGTAGAGCTTGCCGTCGCTGTACGTTCCGGCGCCCCCCTCCCCAAAGCAATAATTCGAATCGGGATGAACGACGTGCTCCTTGTTCAATTTGGCCAAATCCCTTCGGCGCGCCCGCACATCCTTGCCGCGCTCCACCACCACCGGCCGGACGCCGTGTTGCAGGCATTCCAAGGCCGCATACAGTCCGGCAGGTCCAGCGCCTACAATCAGCACTTCAGGAGCGCCTTGCGACAAGGTGGGCCATACCCAGGATTTGGGGGAAGGAGTCTCGCCCCACTCCACGAGCAACTGGGCCTTGACGGGTCGCTTTCGGGCGTCCCAACTTCGGCGTCTGACCCTGATCTCCACTTCCGGATCCAATGGAGGGCGGCCCTCCTTGCGCAACTGACGTTGCACCGCCTGACGCAAGACATCGTGTTGCTGGACCTCTTCGGGAAGCACCCGAACCTGAATTTGTGAAGAAGTGCCGCTCATGGTTTGAATGCGAAGATACCGGCTGGAACTACCTTCGTGAACATGTCGGAGACGTTCCCACACAATCCCTTGCTGTTCGACGCCCAAGACCTGGGGCCGGAGGCACAACGCGACCTGTTCGAGAAGCTCTTGCTTCCTCGGATGATCGAGGAAAAAATGATGTCGCAACTGCGGCAAGGAAAGATCAGCAAATGGTTCAGCGGTCTTGGCCAGGAGGCCATTTCCGTGGGGGTCGCCGCGGCCATGCCAAGGGACAAGTTCATCTTCCCCATGCACCGCAACCTCGGGATTTTCACCACACGGGACGTGCCTTTGGACCGCCTCTTCGCCCAATTCCAAGGCAAGGACCATGGGTTCACAAAGGGCCGCGACCGAAGCTTTCACTTTGGCAGCCCGGAACACCACATTGTGGGGATGATCAGCCACCTGGGGCCTCAACTCGGTTTGGCCGACGGGGTGGCCCTTTCGGAGAAGCTGGACGGCTCTGGCGGATGCTCCTTCGTCTTTACCGGCGACGGCGGAGCTTCGGAGGGCGACTTCCACGAGGCTGTCAATGTCGCCGCCGTGTGGCAACTGCCGGTCATCATTGGCATCGAAAACAACGCGTGGGGACTCTCCACACCCAGCGACCAGCAGTTCCGTTGTGCCCACTTCACCGACAAGGCCATCGGCTACGGCATTCCCGAAGAAGATGCCATTCAGGTGGACGGCAACGATTTGTTTGCCGTGTACAACGCGGTGCGAAAATCTGTTGAATCTTTACGCGAACGACCAAGGCCTATCATCTTGGAATTTAAGACGTTCCGAGTAAGAGGTCATGAAGAAGCTTCCGGCACCAAATACTATCCAGAGGGCCTCATTGAGACCTGGGCCAAGGTGGATCCCGTGGACCGACTCCGGGCGCATTTGCAGGCATCCAAGGTCTTGGACGAGGCCACCGAGTCAGAGATGGCAGAGAGGATCAAAGGGAAGATCTTGGCGGGCTTGAAGGCCGCAGCAGCGGAGCCATCCATTGAAGCATCAACGCCTCAGGAGTTGCTCGACCGTTTTGCCGCAGGCACCCCTCAAGGCAGCATGGAGGTGCCAGAGGCCCAAGGACGAGAACTTCGCTTCATCGACGCCATCACGGAGGGCCTTCGCACCAGCATGGAACAAAACCCCAACTTGGTGTTGATGGGCCAAGACATTGGATCGTACGGGGGCGTCTTCAAGGTCACCGATGGGTTTGTCGACGCCTTTGGTGAGGAACGCGTGCGGAACACCCCCCTTTGCGAGTCCGCCATTGTGGGCACGGGATTGGGGCTGTCCATCGCCGGCAAGAAAGCGATGGTGGAAATGCAGTTCAGCGACTTTGTGACATGTGGCTTCAATCAAATCGTCAACAACCTCGCCAAAATCCATTGGCGGTGGGGACAAGCGGCCGATGTGGTCGTCCGCATGCCCACTGGAGGCGGCGTGGGGGCCGGACCCTACCACAGCCAAAGCACGGAAGCATGGTTCTTCCATGTGCCCGGGTTGAAGATCGCCTACCCTTCGACCCCTGGCGATGCCAAGGGCCTGCTGCGCATGGCCATCGACGACCCCAACCCCGTGTTGTTTTTTGAACACAAACTCTTGTACCGAAGCCTTACGGGTCCCGTCCCTGAGGAGGACTACCTCCTTGAGTTTGGCAAGGGGCGCGTGGTGAGGGAAGGGTCCCAAGCGACCTTGGTGACCTACGGCCTTGGCGTCCACTGGGCCACAACATTGATGGACACACATCCCGATTGGGATGTGGAAATCATCGACCTGCGTACCCTGCTTCCTTGGGACGAAGACTTGGTCATGTCGAGCGTACGGAAGACAGGAAAAGCCCTTGTGCTGCACGAAGACACCATGACAGGTGGAATCGGTGCGGAAATCAGCTCCAGGATCCACGAATGTTGCTTCCAAGACCTGGATGCGGCAGTGGCCCGAACAGCCAGCCTCGACACGGCCTTCCCCTTTGCCGAGGACCTCGAACGCAATTTCATGGCCAACGCAAGGCTCGAAGACGACCTTCGTCAGCTGTTGCAGGCCTGATCGGGCCTCAGCGCCGGCCGCGCTGCACCACCCTTGGGTTCTTGATCATCGACTCTACCTGCTTGATGTCCTTCTTGAGCATTCCCTTGGTGTCAAGGCGCTTGGCATCTTGGATCATGATCAAGGCTCTCTTTCTGTCTTGCTTTGCGCTGAGGCAAACGGCAAGGTTGAGTTTGACTGCGGCCTTGTCGTGGTCTTGGCGCAAGCCTAGGCTCAGCGCTTTGCGCAAGTGAGATTCCGCTTCATTCAAGTTGTTCTGCATGGTCACACTGCCCAAAAGGAAGTGATAGTACCCCCGCTGACGGGGCCACAATTGCGAGGCAGAAACCCGGTTGAGCCATTTCACGGCTTCTTCCATCCGTTGCATGCGGAGGTTGGCAAACGCCACCACAAGCCGCACACTTCGCAAATTCACCAGCACAAGAACGATGGAGACAAAGGTCATTCCGATGGCCGCTCCCCAGCTTCCTTGGGCGTAGAGCATGACCATGTAGGCCAAAGAGGCGGCGGCAATCAAGATTTTGAGAAGACGGGTGATCATGGATTGGAATTTTGGTCGGACCGTGGCACAAAACTACTCCACAGGGGTGTACCTTCGTTTCATGAGTCAAATCATGCGCTTGCGTGTCATTCTCGACACCGAAGAAGACGTCTTCAGGGACATTGACATCGAAACCGAAGCCCCGTTGATGCACCTTCACTTTGCGGTGTTGGATGCGTTTGGATGGGAAGCCGGAGAGTTGGCCTCTTTTTTTCAAAGCGACGAGGCATGGAGCCGGGGCAAAGAATTCTCTTTGCTCGACATGACGGACCCCATGGCCGAGGCCGGCGACCAACCGGAAGACGCCATGAATGCCAGCACGGTGGGACATTTGATTCCCGCCTTGGGCGAGCGCGCCATCTACGTGTACGACTTCCTTCGCATGTGGTGCTTTTACATCGAGCCCCTCGCACAGGAGGAGGCCAAAGAGGGCGGCGCCTACCCTGCACTCTGCCACGAGTTTGGCACCCCTCCTGCCTTTGACAGCAAGGACGGGGACTTGTTAGACGGCATGGAGTTGGAGATGCCGCCAGAAGATTCTGGACCTCTGCGCACAGGGGACCCTGAAATCGACGCGTACCTCGACGGCGAGGACGACGGCGACGAGTTTGGGGGGGAGCATCTGTCCATCGACGATCTCGACGACCTGATCTGACCCATGGGCGGTGTCGTGGTATCCATCGTGGGGCCTACAGCTTCCGGGAAAACAGAACTGGCCATTGAAGTGGCGAACCGTTTGGGCACTGAAATCGTCAATGCCGACGCCCGCCAAGTGTTCAAGGGCATGGCCATCGGAACGGCCCAACCCACTGCGGAAGAAAGGGCCGCAGCACCCCACCATTTCATCGACTTTCTGGAGCCTGAATCCCTGTACAGCGCCGGTGCCTTTGAAGCCGACGCAGTCCCTGTCCTCACGTCGTTGTGCATGCGAAAGGGGGCGGCTGTTTTGGCAGGAGGTTCTGGCATGTATGTAGAGGCTGCCCTCCGGGGCCTCGACAACCTCCCTGCCGATCTCGCTGTCCGAAAGGTCTTGAATGCGCGTTTGGCGTCAGAAGGCCTGGATCCCCTCCTTGCGGAACTCAAGCGACTGGACCCTGCCCATGCCGAGAAAATGGACGTGAACAACCCCCAGCGGGTCGTGCGCGCTTTGGAAGTATGCCTCAGCACAGGCGCCCCGTTTTCCAGCTTCCACAAAGACCAGGAAAAGGAGCGCCCTTGGCGGGTGGTGTCCATAGGGCTCAGGCCTGAGCGTTCATTGCTCAGGGAGCGCATTGCTGAAAGGGCAGAACGGATGATGGCCCAAGGATGGCTGGACGAGGCCCAAGCGCTGCTCCCCTACCGGGAAACCAATGCATTGAACACTGTGGGCTACAAAGAGTTGTTTCAACATCTGGACGGCACCATGCCGTTGGAGGACGCCATGGCCCAGTTGACCACCAAAACCCGACAGTTTGCCAAAAGGCAAATGACATGGTTCCGCAAGGACCCCAAGACGACGTGGTTTGACTTTGACGTCGACACAAGGGCTTCCACCTTGGAGCAGGCAGCGGCCCATGCCGTGGCCCAAGCTACGGGGTCTCCCCTGCCGCCTGTCACAAATTTGTCTTCATGAAGCCAGGTGCGCCCATCGATCACTTTGATGCCCGGGTCGCGGAAGACCTCGAGTTTGATGTCGTGCAGGAGATGCTTGCGGAGCTTTCTGGCTGCCCAAGCAGCGAAGCGCGGGCCCAGCAACTCGTCCCAAGCAAGGACCGCTCCTGGGTCGTGCGCAACTTGCAGGAAACCGACGAGATGGTGCGCATCCGCCAAGGCGGGGTCGGCTGGCCCATGCTCGAGTTCGATGAACTCCAACGCGAAATCAAATTGCTCGGAGTGCGCGACAGTGTCCTTGACGAAGAGGCGTTCCGCCGCATTGCTGCCGCGTCGCGCACCATGAACCAAGTGCTCCATGTGCTCGCCAGCTCCGACGACCCCTGGCCACGCCTTGAAGCCGTGGTGGCGGGCCAAGAACCCAACGAAGAGCTCATTGAGGCCATCGATGCCGTGTTTGATGCCAAAGGCAACATCCGGGACGACGCCTCCCCCGAATTGGCAGGCATCCGCGACGACATCACTTCTGCGCGACGAAAAATCAACCGGGCCTTTCTGCGGGCCATGAAACAAGCTCAGGAACGTGGCCACCTCGCAGACATCCGCGAAGGCTTTGTGCAAGAACGCAGGGCCATGGCCATCATCAGCAGCTACAAACGGCAGGTGAATGGTGCGGTACTCGGTTCTTCAAACACTGGTTCCGTGACCTTCATTGAACCTGGCAGTTGCATCCCCCTCAACCACGAGTTGGAGATGCTGCGCGACGACGAAAGGAAGGAAATCCGCAACATCCTGCGCCTGTTGACACAGAACATTCGACGTCACCTTCCCGAAATCAAGGGCTACCAGCGTGGTTTGACCGAGTTGGATTGGATCGCAACGCGTTCAAGGCTCGCGGGAAAGCTCTCGGGGAGTCTTCCCCAAGTCCGAAAAAAACCAGGGTTGCATTTGCTCTCCGCGTTTCATCCATTGCTGCAACTGACCAACCGATTGGCCGGGAAAGAAACACTTCCGCAGCACGTTGAAATCCATCGAAAACAAAGGATTTTGGTCATCAGCGGGCCCAATGCCGGCGGCAAAAGCATCACGATGAAAACGGTGGGGCTCCTGCAGTTGATGATCCAAAGTGGCTTGCTGGTCCCCTGCCACAACGCCTCGGAGGTGGGCGTCTTCGACGCCATACTTCCCGACATTGGCGACCACCAAAGCATTGAAAACCAACTGTCAACATACAGTTACCGATTGGGAAGAATGAGGCATTTCCTCCAAGTAGCCGGTCCCAACTCCTTGCTGTTGTTGGACGAGTTTGGCACAGGGTCTGACCCGGAGCTCGGCGGGGCGTTGGCGGAAGTGTTTTTCGAGGAGCTGTACGACAAAGGGAGCTTTGGGGTGGTGACGACGCACTACGCCAACATCAAAACCCGTGCAGCCAAACTGCCTGAAGCCTTCAACGGGAGCATGCTGTTTGACCGTGAGTCTCTTGCACCGCTCTACCGATTGGAAGTAGGTCAACCCGGTTCGTCGTTCACCTTTGAAGTGGCTGAAATCAACGGCATCCAGGCCAAGCTCATCCAAAGGGCCAAGGGCAAACTGGACAAGCGCCGCGTGGAACTCGATGGATTGCTGGGGGACCTGCACAAGGAAAAGTCCAAACTCGCCAAGCTGACCAACAAACAACTGCGCGCGGAATTGGAAGCCGAAAAGGCCATCGCCAAGGCCGAACGCATGCAAGAGACGATGTCCGGGAAGGAGCGCAACCTGAATGAACAAATGGACGCTTTGAACACCGCTAGGGTGCGTGGCTCCAAGCTGTCGCAGTTCATCGACCGGTTTGAATCGGGGAAATCCAACAAAGGCTTGCTCGAGGAAGTCAAAACGTATTTGGCCAAAGAAAAGTCTCGGATGGACGAACAAGCCAAACGCGGAAAGCCGTCCAAAAAGCAAGGCAAACGCAGGCCCAATCACCAGTCCGAAAAAATCGTCAAAGGATCGCTCGTTCGTTTGCGTTCAGGCCAAGAGCGCGGCGACGTTGTGGCTGTTCAAGGAGACCACATCACCGTGATGTTTGGAGCCTTCAAAACGAAAGTCCAAAGGAATCAACTCACCTGGCTTCGTTGACCACCAACTTCCGGGTGGTGCTGAACCCCTGCTGTGAAGTGAGGGTAAGGTAGCGCATCCCACTTCCCCAGGCCTCCAAGTCCAATGCCAACTGACGCTGACTCCCTGACACCTGCTGGGTGGACAAAGGCCGGCCCAGTGCGTCAAAGACTTGCACTTGGGCCAGCGCAAACCCTTCGGGCAGACGAACGCTGACCTGCCCCGAGGAGGGATTGGGGGACACTGTCAAGCCCGACACGAAGATTTCCTCCAGAGAAGTCGCCTCACAAGCGTCGTACACATCGCATGTCTCCACGCCGCCGGCACCCTCCGCGCGGAAACTGCCATCCATGCGCTCCTCACCTGTCCCTGCAGGATCCAAGAGTGCCTTGAGCTTCTCCGCCGTGGGCGTGGGATTGGGACCGTCCCAGTGGTAGCTCATCTTTCCGTAGAAATCAGGAGCATTGGGATTGGAACAAAACGACGAACCTCCTGTCAGTGTGCCCAAAATGCGGTGGTTTTCATCAAAAATGGGCGAGCCTGAAGAGCCTCCCTCGGTCACCCCCCAATTGGTCTGGGTGGAAGTCCACGAGACCCGCCAGTGGGCACCTGTGGCGTAGGCGCTGCTGCTCGACAGCGAATTGGAGTAGGTGCTGATTTTCTTCAGATCTCCGGCAGGGTGATGGATGCCCACCCCCTCATTGCCGTTGAATCCAGTCGCGTCCCAACCCGCAAAGAAGGGATTCCATGAGTCGGGGATCGCGTCCTCTACCTCCACGAGCAGGAAATCGCTGCCGTTGATGTTCCCATTGAAATTCACATCGTCGCTGTCTCCCAGGCGGTAGACCCCAGTGCGAATGGGCGCCAAGTTAGAAATCGTCGAGGTGCAAGCCTCTCCTTGGTAATTGAACCGCACCCTGAGGTAGGCCCACTCATCGTCCTCCACTTCACTTGCACAGTGGAAGGAGGTCAAAAGGAGTTGGCGGCAATCGCGTGCCGTGTTGTTGACCATTGCGCCAGAACAGAAAAAGTTGAACTTGCCCTCCGTGATTTGAAGACGGACCACAGAAGATTTTTCACATTCCCAGCTGTCGCCCTCCGGGCAATTCACATTCACCTGGCAAGCTTCAGAACCGCCCCTGACTGCTTCCGCATCCCATGGAGATGGGAAGCGCACATGGCGCGCCATGTAGCCGATGCCACTCACGTGCAGGGCTGCGTGCTCTGTCAAACCGATCGGCGCACGGTAGGTCATCACCACTTCATCTCCAGGCACATCGCCATTCACCCATCGCCGGTGCAGGTTGTTTTCAAGAACGTTCACTGGCCCCTCCTCCCACGTTTCGTCAAATTTTCCTTCTGGCGTACGGAAGTACAATTCAGCTCCTGAAGGAAGGTGAAAGTCGTCGAAATAGACACTCATGGCAAGGGCGCCCGGAGCTGAAATGGACAACGTCCAAAGCTCGTGGCCACCTTTCACTTCGTGCTCGGCCTGTTCAAAAAAGGAGAAAGATGCAGGAAGCACCAACCCTGCCATGTCCCTGCCCTGCTCCTCCGAGGCGACTTCCATCATTGCCTGGGTTTTGACCAAATCTGGGGTTTCCACCGTCCAATGACCTTGTGCAAACACCGTCATTGACAGGCCCAACCACATGCCGCATCCAGCGGCCCATCGCCGCAAATGCCAAAAACCCTGAATCGTCTTTCCAATCATGTCCCTAAGATACCTCGACTTCCCCTCTGCTCCCCTATTTTCACGGCTCATATGACCATTCGAATCCTCCTCCAAGCCGCTGCTGTCGCTTGCACTGTTTTTTGCAGTTTGACCCCCATGGGGATCCAAGCCCAGTCTGCTGACAAAGACATGACCCCGCAAGAGGCCGCCCAGAAGTTTGGGACCCTCATGCGCTACGTGGGCCAACTTTATGTGGACAGCGTGAGCATTGAAGACCTGACGCAGCGGGCCATTGTCAGCATGCTCGAAGATTTGGATCCGCATTCCGTGTATTTCTCGGCAGACGAATTGAAGGAGGCAGACGAGCCCCTCAACGGAAACTTTGAAGGCATTGGGGTGCAATTCAATATCTTCCAAGACACCATCATGGTCGTCTCCCCCATCAGTGGAGGTCCCTCGGAAAAATTGGGCATACGCTCCGGCGACCGCATTGTCACCATCGACGGAGACATTGCTGCAGGCATTGGCATCACCAACCGCGATGTCATGAAACTCCTAAAAGGACCCAAAGGCACTGTGGTGCAAGTCGGGATCAAACGCGACGGAGAAAGTGACCTGTTGGCGTTTGACATTGTCCGGGACAAAATCCCGATTTACAGCATCGATGCGGCCCACATGCTCGACAAGCGCATTGGCTACATCAAAGTCAGCCGGTTTGCGAAGACCACCATGGATGAGCTGCGGGAAGCTTTGGTGGATTTGAAGAAGGAAGGCATGAAGGACCTAGTCCTCGACTTGCAAGGAAACGGAGGCGGAATGCTTCGGACGGCCATTGAAATGTCCGATGAGTTCCTCAGTGAGGACAAATTGATTGTGTACACAGAGGGTCGATCTTTCGAGAGGGACAACACGTATGCCCAATACAAGGGGCTTTTTGAAAAAGGTCGCTTGGTGGTGCTCGTCGATGAGGCCTCCGCCAGCGCCAGTGAAATTGTGTCAGGTGCCGTGCAAGACTGGGACCGCGGCTTGGTCATTGGCCGCAGGAGCTTTGGCAAGGGTTTGGTCCAGCGTCCCATGCGTTTGCCCGACGGCAGTGCCGTGCGCCTCACGGTGCAGAAATACTACACCCCCGCAGGTCGTTGCATCCAAAAGCCTTACGACGACGGCGTCGAAGCCTACCGCAAGGAAAAGTTCGAGCGTTATGAGCGGGGCGAGCTCATGAGCTTGGACAGCCTCGAACTCCCCGACAGTTTGCTCTTCCAAACAAGGATCCAAAAGCGGGACGTGTACGGCGGAGGAGGCATCTTGCCCGACCTTTTTGTGCCCCTTGACACTACGTACAAATCAGGCACGTTCTCCAGCATTTTGCGCAAGGGGCTTTGCAGCAAATACGCCTTGGAACAAGTGGACGAACGGCGCCAAGACTGGGAAGCCCGTCACCCAGACGAAACAGCCTTTGTCCAAGACATGACGTTCACGGAAGCTGAAATCGAGAGCTTCAAGGCTTTTCTCGTCTTGGAAGGCATCGACATCGACCAAGAGGAATGGGCGCGGTCTCTCCCCGCCATCCAACTCCGCTTGAAGGCTTTTTATGGACGCAACATTTACAACAGCAGGACCTTTTACCGCGTGATCGGAGGCCTCAATGAAGCCCTCCAGGAAGCCGTCAGGGTTTTGAACGATGGCACGTTCAAGGCCGCAAACTTGGCGCATCGAACATTTTGACCGCCACCTTACTTTTGTTTCAAATCAACAACCCATTCCTCAACCCATGCGTTTCTCTCTTTCCCTGATGACTGTGGCCACCTTGGTGGTCGGCCTTGCAGCATGCAACGACGGCAGCACTGCCGTGGAGTCCAAGCCAATGAAAGGTGCCGACACCGAAGCCAGTGGCACACCTGTCAATGCCAAGCCTGAAAAGTTCGATCCTGCGAAAACCGCAGCCCAAGAGCCTGCAGGTCCCACCACCTCAATGGTGTTTGATTCATACGAGCACGACTTCGGAACAATGGACGAGGGCGATGCAGTCACGCATGTCTTCAAATTCACCAACACCGGAAGCGAGCCGCTCCTCTTGGACAAGTGCAAAGGCTCTTGCGGGTGCACCGTGCCACAATGCCCCAAGGAGCCCATCGCCCCAGGGGCTGCGGGTGAAATCGAAGTCAAGTTCAATTCCAAAGGAAAGAAGAACAACCAGACCAAGACGGTCACCATCAACGCCAACACCGATCCAGGACAAACCATCTTGAAGATCAAGGCATTTGTGAATCCCGCGGAAGCGAAATGATTCTCTGATCACCCACAAAAAAAGGCCACCCATTTGGGTGGCCTTTTTTCATGCGCATGGATGCCGGTTGCCGTCACTGCAGCAAGCCATCAATGTCCGCAGACAGCGCTCTGTCCTTCCCTGTCACGACGCCCCCCGCATCGTGGGTGTGCAGTTCAACGCGCACATAGCTGAAGGTGTTCACCATGGTGGGGTGGTGGCCATGGCTTTCTGCCAAAAAAGCCACGCGTGTCATGAAAGTGAACGCCTCTTGGAAGTCCTTGAAGCGAAATTCACGCACCAGTCGGTTGTCTCGTTCTGTCCACATGAGCAATAGGTTTGGTCCAACAAAGAAACACAAAAGGCGCGGACATGCCGCGCCTTTTGTGTTTTCACTCCACGTGGGTCAGGCCATCCCTCCCTCTGAAGAGTCTGGGTTTTCAGAAGACGAGTCGGCTGAAGTGGTTTCCGTGGCACCCGTCTCAACGAACATGAGGAGTTCCCTCATTTTCTCCGCTTGACGGATGTGCCCACCTCTTTCATAGGCGTAGGCCACATTGCCAATGAGCCTGCGGACGATGTCAACGCTGCCACAAGGGCCACAGTTCTTTTCGTCGACTGGCAATTCAAGGTGACTCAAAAACTCGCTCACCTCCGCTTTGTTGATCACCGTCCCTTGGCTGAAAGGGTTGATGTAAAAAAGCACACCTCCAGGCGTCTGGTTGTCAGGCGACTGCACCTCATGGTGGATGTGGTGCTCGTCGCAATAGCACAGGATAAAGTGGTTGGGCAGATTCACCCCATGGATGGGCAGGTTGAGGTCTTGGGCCAAACTCAAGTACAACACCCCAAGCCCCAAAGGGTTGCCTGTCTTTTCCTTCATCACCTCCCCCAAAAGGGCGTGCTTGGGATCCGGCTGACCACTTTTCGCATTGGTGTAGCCCTCCGCGTCGTACAAGATGTGGTTCAAAATCCGGACCTGTTCCAATGCCGTGAACTCCTCGTTCAGCTCCAACCAAACCTCGCGCTTCAAGCGGGCGTAGGATTGCCTAAGGGCATCCATGTCGAGCAACGGATCTGCCGCCTTGTGCACCCACAGGGCACCCTCTACGGCACTTTCTGCACCGGAATCGAACCAGTCACGCATGCCCTGATGGACAAAAGCTCCATGCAAACCATCCACCAACTCGTCCATCCTTCGCTCATGCTCTTCGCACTGGGCATGGGCTTCTCGGGACTCAAGCAAAGCTGGCAGGACAGAAGTCCCTTTGGCCAGCAGTTGGTCCCGAACATGCTTGTAAACCCCTTCATCGGGGTCATCCAAAAGCTGGATCAGGGCGTGGATTTCGTTGGGTTGCATGTGGCTTGCAGATTGTTGGGTGCAGTCGGTACCAAAACTACCCGCCACTTTCATGTCCTTCAGGAGGGGCGCTGTGCAGTTTTCACATCCCTTGTGTTAATGGCATTTAAGGTGGTTGAACCTCTGCTGGTTATCTTCACTCTTCAAATGCCCATCCTGCCCACTTCTTCCCCTCAGGTGACGGACCGCATGCGCTTGTCTTACGCCCTGTGGTTCACCATGGCGTTTCTGCTGACCATTTGTTCGGTCTATGCCCTGAATGACATGCTTGGACTGGGGTGGCGCAAACACGGCGTTCATCCGAGGCAATGGGAAGGATTGACCGGGGTGTTGACCTACCCTTTCCTGCATGGAGATTTGGGACACTTGTGGAACAACACCATGAGCTTTTTCACCCTGAACGGCTTCCTCTTTTACTTCTATCGAAGCATCGCACTGCGGGTTTGGCTGTGGCTCTTTTTTGCCAGCGGCTTGCTCCTTTGGGGGCTCGCGGTGGACGGCAACCACATCGGTGCCAGCGGCATCATCTATGGTTTGGCAGCCTTCCTGTTCACCAGCGGCATCATTCGAGACAACCGTCTTCTGCTTCGTGTGAGCCTTGCGGTGGCCTTCTTGTACGGAGGGATTGTGTGGTGGATGTTGCCCATTGACGACCACGTCAGCTGGGAAGGTCACCTCAGTGGCGCCATCGTGGGTGTGGCGTTGGCTGTGGCCTTCCGCAGACAAGGCCCGCTCGACCCTACCTACGCTTTTGAAAAAGAGGATCCTGAAGCTCCTCTGCCCGAATGGTGGATGGCGGCCCATCCGGACCACCCCTCCACCTTGGAGCAGCGCGCCCGAGAGAACGCCCAAAAAGAGGCCGAATCACCGACGTTCACATCTTCCACCGATGTGCCGAGGTTTGACCCCCCTTCAACCACCTGATCCTTCTTCGAGCCCGATGTCGTCTCAGCCGTTAAGCATCACAGGCATGACGAGCATCAGCACGTCTTCTCCCGGCTCCTCAGGCTCGCTGGGACGAATGATCCCTGCGCGGTTGGGTGCGCTCAATTCAAGGTTGACTTCTTCCGCAGAAAGGTTGTTCAACATGTCCACCAAGAATTTGCTGTTGAAGCCAATCTCCATGTCTTCCCCGTGGTAGCTGCAGGCGAGGTGCTCTGTCGCTTCGTTGGCAAAGTCCAAATCTTCTGCACTGACCGTCAGTTCACTTCCTGCAATCCTCAAACGCACTTGGTGGGTGGTTTTGTTGGCAAAGATGGCTGCCCTCCGGATCGCCTGCAAAAAGGCACTCCGGTTGATCGTCATCCGGTTGGGGTTGTCTTTGGGAATGACCGCCTCATAGTTGGGGTACTTCCCTTCGATCAAACGGCACAAAATGGTGACATCGTCAAACGTGAAGCAAGCGTTGCTCTCCGTGAAACTGATGTTCACTGCATCCGCAGAGGCAGCTGCATTCTTCAACAAGTTCAGTGGCTTCTTGGGCACAATGAAGGATGCCGTCTCTGGGGCAGATGCGTCGGTTCGCGCATAGCGCACCAGACGGTGGGCATCCGTGGCCACAAACCGCACATTGTCCGAGTACATCTCAAAGAAGAGACCACTCATCACAGGGCGCAAATCGTCGCTTCCTGCTGCAAACAAGGTTCGGTTGATGGCAGACACCAATGTTCCAGCCTTCATGTCCACCCCTGTCGCTCCCTCCAACTCTGGAGATTGCGGGAATTCGTCTCCATTGGCCCCGGTCAGTTTGTACTTGCCCGCGTCGCTGGTCAACTCAACCGCATAGGTCGAAGGGTCCACCTTGATGGTCAACGGGATGTCTGGGAAGGCTTTGAGGATGTCCAAGAGCATCCGTGCAGGAACCGCAATCGCACCCGTGTCTTCCGTCCTGACCTCCATCTTGGAGGACATGGTGGTTTCCAAGTCCGAAGCGGTCATGACCAACTCCCCGGGGGCCAGTTCAAACAAGAAGTGGTCCAGGATCGGAAGGGTGTTGCTGTTGCTCAACACCCCACCTAGGGTTTGGAGTTGACGAAGAAGTTGGGTGCTGGAAACAATGAGCTGCATCTGTGGACGTTTAGTGACAACGAAGATGCCACGGCACCCGCGTGTTCAGGGCGAAAAAGACCCGAGATTTATTCACACTGCATCCCCAAACTGAACCTGGAGCAATGCCTGATGCACCCGGGCCACCGACAAATCCCAACCGCAGCGGAAATGTCCCTCCGGACATCGCTTCCGGCCATGGACACCGCAGGGACGGCAGGCCATCTCGTTGGGGGTTTCCAGCACCACATGCCGGGTGGACCTTGGCCCAAATCCAAACCTGGGAACGGTGCTTGCGAACAGCGCCACAGTGGGTGCATCCATCGCGCTGGCCATGTGCATTGGTGCGCTGTCATTGACCACCACAGCCTTGGCCATGCCAATGGCTGCCGCCACACCCAACAACGACAATTCCCCGGCGGCACTGGACACCATCGGTCGGCCTTCAGCCAATCGTTCGCACAAAGCCCTTTCGCCGGGTGCGCCCATCAACAGCACGGGACCATCGGTTTGGTCCAACAGAGTGGAAAACTGGCCTTCTGGCCAAGCTTTGGTGGCCCATTGTGAGCCAGGCATCACGAGGACGGCTTGGTCAGCTGCGAATTTGGCCGCCTCGGACCGATGCGCCGGTCCAGGATAAAGACGTGGCTCGCCTTGGGGCTTCTCCAAAAGTTCGGACAACAGCATCATGTGTCGTTCCACCTCGTGGGTCCCATCCCCCCACTGATGGGCCTTGCGGTGGGTGAACCTCCAGGCAAGGGGGTTGTTGGCGTATCCCAGCCGAACAGGGGCCATGCTCAACGCGGTGAGCACACCGGAAGAAGCGTGGCGATGAAGGTTGACCACCACATCGTACCGCTTCTTGCGGATGGCACGGATCAGCCTTCGCCAATCGCGTCCCTTGGTTCTTGGTCGTTTGTCCCAGGCATGGACATGGCGCACGAATGGATGGCCTTCGAACAATGCCTCCATGGGCTGGCGGACAAGGACATCTACGGTGTCTTCTGGGTGTGCTGCATGCCAAGCCTCCAATGCGGCAGTGGCCAACACAACATCTCCCAGAAATGCCGTTTGGATGAACAAGATGCTACGCGATGCCATAGGCACAAGGTAACCACAGGGCCGCTCAGACAGCGACGCCGTGTTGACGCAAAGCGTCGTTCAAGGAAGTCTTTCGGTCGGTGCTTTCTTTGCGCTCTCCGATGATCAATGCACAAGGAACGTTGTAGGTGCCTGCGGGGAAGGTCTTGGGACGAGTGCCTGGGATGACCACGGCACGCGGAGGGATCGCCCCTCGGGTTTCCACAGGTACCTCTCCACGCACATCCAAAATGGGGGTACTTGCCGTCAACACGACATTGGCGCCAAGAACAGCTTCTTTGCCCACATGCACCCCTTCCACCACAATGCAACGGGAGCCCACAAACGCCCCGTCTTCCACCACTACGGGGGCAGCCTGCAAAGGCTCCAAAACCCCACCAATGCCCACACCACCGCTCAGATGGACGTCGGCGCCAATTTGGGCACATGACCCCACTGTGGCCCACGTGTCCACCATCGTGCGTGCCCCGACATAAGCGCCGAGATTGACGTAAGATGGCATCAGAATGCAATCGCTCGCCACAAAGGCCCCGTACCGTACGACGGCATGTGGCACCACACGGACACCTGCTTGGGCATACCCTTTCTTCAAGGGCATCTTGTCGTGAAATTCAAACGGACCCAATTCGATCGTCTTCATTTTCTGGACGGAGAAATTCAACAGGACGGCTTGTTTGACCCACTCATTGACTTGCCAACCTCCATCCGTCAAGGGCTGGGCCACGCGCATCCCCCCTTCGTCCAACCCCTTCATGACTGCAGCCACAGCCTCTTGGGTGCCTGCCTCTGTCAGTTTGGACCGATCGGCCCATGCGGCTTCGACCGCTGCGCGAAGTGTTGTGACATTCATTCCGCGAAGGTAGCGTCTGGTCCTGCATTACCTTGGCCTCCATGGGACGACTGATCGGTCTGGACGTAGGGGCCAAAAGAACGGGGGTGGCCACGACAGACGAGTTGCGCATCATCTGCACTCCTCTAGAGACCATTCCAACAGAGGAACTCGGCGCTTTCCTTCAGAAGCTCAAATCTTCCAACAACTTCGACGGAATCGTCGTAGGGGTGCCGTTGCTGATCACGGGCGGGCAGACAGACAGCACCGCAAGGATCCATGAAGAAGTGGAGAAACTCAAAAAGACCTTCCCAGGAACAACCCTCCATTTGGTGGACGAAGGCAACACGTCGAAAGAAGCCTTGGACATTCAACTTCAAGGCGGCATGAAGAAGTCCAAACGCAGAGAGAAAGGAAGCCTCGACGCCATTTCAGCCAGCCTGATTTTGCAGCGCCATCTGGACGCTCAGCAATGGGGGGGCATCAGCTCTTGAACACCTCCACCGTCTTTTGCTCCCTCACCAAATCGGTGAATCGTCCCTCATAACGTGTGGCCCGAACGATGTGGTTGTCCACCCAATGGTAGTTTCCTCCGCGTGGTTTGTTCATCAACAGACCGTGGTACTTGAATCCGTGCCGTGTCAGCCATTCCTCTGTCACACCGCGGTGCTCTTCCGTGCGCGACGTGAAGAAGGTGATGATGTGGCCTTCGTCAAACCAACGGTTCAACGTTTCCAAAGCATCGGGAAAAGGGGCGCACGTGACCATGCGCTCTGGTTCTTCGTTGGGAACATCCTCTGTCACCGTCCCGTCGATGTCAATCAGGTAGTTCTTGACAGTGTTGGGCAATTGAGGAGACGCTGCAAGCCCCTTGTCATCTTGGGCTGGCTTGAGGTGGGGTGTTTCGTGGCTCATGAAGCCGTCTAATTTAGACGCCTCGAAGATGTCATCCTAATCTTCAGAATGAAGAATCCAAAGTCGGGCAGCTCCGTCCTCGGAGGCCGTCAGCCAAGCCTTCTTCCAGGCGTCATGGCCTCCTTGGGTGGCCGCCAAAACATGCCAATTGGCCCAACGGTCCTGCGGCATTCCCCGTCGCATCAAGGAAGCATGCGCAGCTCGTGAGGCAGACCACTCTTGATGCCGTTGGTTCTTGAGGCTCCTCCGCACCTTTTTCTTCCACTGTTGCCAGGCTTTGTCCAACGATTGAGACATCGCGCCACTCGCGCCTTTCAATTCTGGCGACAGATTTGCGGCCCATTCCCCAGCCTTCGCCATGGTGGAACCCAACTCTGCCTCCCAACCTTGCAAGGCTTGGGCATGGCCAGCCATCCATCCGTCCAACACCCATCGGTCCCAGTCCTCCTCGTGCATCCATCCTTGGGAAAGGTCCCAGCCCATTTCCTCGACCCTTTCTGAAATGACCAAAGCGTGGTCGCGCAATCGCAGAGAAGGCATCGCAAGACCAGAGGATGCAAAAGCCTCTGGCAGTTGTGCCCAATACCCCCACTCTCCTGGGCCCACCACCACGGCCGCACTTTCCAGCAAAAATTCCTGATACAATGGCCGCAGCAACACTCCAGGACTGCAATGCGCGGCATTGGAAACGGCCCATTCTTCCCAACCTGCTTCTGGTTTGGTCACCGACATGGACCCCGCCTGCCAGACCCCTTGTTGGGCGCCGGGAACCAGCCCTACTCGGCCTTGCGCAGCATCTCCAAGCCAAAACAATTGGTTGTCGCGCACGTGTGCGGGGCCGCTTTGGGCCTTGGGACCAATCATGTGGGCCACCCCTGCCCCCTTCATCTCGTTGCACCACAAATGAGACGCCGACGCCTTCAAGGATGCGTCGTCGGGATCCAGCACAAGCAATCCATCCTCGCCGTACCAGCGATGAAGCCACCGTCGAAACACCCCTGAAAGGGATTCTCCGCAAGTTTGGGCCAAACGGACTTCGCGTGCCAAAGAGTCGGCTTCTTGCTGGTGGGGACCATCCTGTCCCCAAGCTTGGATCACTTCCGCGAGTCCATTCAAAGACCTTCGCCCCACAGGCCACGGTGTGCCTGCGTCCTCCGGGATCCATTGGTGGCCTTGCTGCATGCCGTGGACGGTCGAAACTTCCTTCCAATCGTGGTCTTCGCTGGCCAACCAAAACAAAGGCACCACCGGCACCCCCCACAGACGCTCCAATGCTCTGGCAGTGCGAATGGCCGACAATATTTTGTGGTGCAAGAAGGCCGGACCTCCAGCAATGACCAACTGATGGCCAACAGTCACCACACGCGCTTCCGATTGCGCCAAAGAGGCGAGGCTGGAAGGAGCTTCTAGGCGAGCCAATTCGTATTGTTGGGCAACCACTTCGTGGACCAAGGATCGTTGGTCAGGGGACCACTTCGTCCGAGGGCTGGGCAAACTCGACCAACCCCACCAGTCTTCTCCTGCGGTGCCTGAAGGCAGTGCTGTAGGCCAAGCATCGAGTCCACGAGGATGCCATTGACCTCGGATGGGATTCATCGCAATACGTTGACCCACCCCTTCCACACGGTTTGACCTTCCAGCGGGGAGGATGAAACCGCACGCCAAGCATAGGGGCCTGGTACACACGGTTGACCTTCATGGTCGTTTCCATCCCAGCCCAAGTTGGTGTCATGGGAAACCTGATCGGTCCAAACCGTGCTTCCCCAGCGGTCCGACACCACCACATCCCAAATCAAAGACTCCGGCAACACCATGTTCCAGGTGTCGTTCAAACCGTCATCGTTGGGCGTAAAGCCGTTGGGAACATAGGCTCCTTCAGGAATGGTGAGGCCTCTGTCGCCGCGTCCCACCGCCATGTTGGAGGCAATCTGCGGGGAAGTCTTTTCGAGCACAAAGTCATCCAAGAAATAATACGCCATCGGTCGTGAATTGTCCTCTGCCCTCCGGATGCGAAGGGTGCGTCCCATCAACCCAAATGTGAAGTGGGTGAAGGGCTCATTGGCTTCAAAGACGAAGGTGAAACGCTTCCAGTTTCGTTCATACACGGCCTCGTGGATTTCGAACTGAGCTTCAAGGTCCAGTTTTTCGTGGTCTTCTTGCTCAGGCACACCAAATCCCATCGACACCCCCAACCCGCTGACACCCATTCCGGCATCCACCCACTCGTGGACCTTGCCCGAGGTGATGGCGAAGGACATTCTGTACCGCTGCCCCTCCTCCAAAGGCTCAGCGAATCGCCCTGTGAGGTACTCATGCTTGGCATTGGGAGGATCCGAATAGGCGACAAAACCTGCAACCGCGCGCCCTTTGTAGGTCGAAACCTTGGCAAGTGGAGTCTGTGGAAGGTCGCCTGCCCCTGCTCCGGCTTCGTGGTAGAAGTCCGGCACTGCCGCCCCTTCTCCACCATGGCCCCAGTCGGAAACAAAATGAAATTGCCCGGAGGCATTGGGGAGTTCCAAGAAAGACTCAAACCCACCGTTCACAACAAGGTTCTGCGCCTGAAATCCCCCCAAGGACATCCCTAGGGTCAGCATCCAACACATCCTGTTCGCGGACCTCCAAATCATAAGGCAATGTAGGGAATTTCGGGGGACCTTCAGGTCATCGCCTCGTTGGAGAGGTCATGCAGGCCAAAGAGATGCCCCACATGCCGCGATCGGTTGCAAAGGCAGAGACCCTCATCTGCACCGCCGCACGCTGACTTGTATTGCGGGACCACAAATCCATCACGATGCCACCTTCTGCTCGCCACCGCCCCCGCCAATTGCTCTCCAAAACGGTGACGTCTTCAGCCGTACCTAGAGGCCATTTGGAAGGATCCCCAGGGGACCGCAACTTCCAAGATTTGGGCCTCAGCACATCGCATGACAGGGAAACTCTCGGATGCCACCCCTTTCGTTTTTGCCCCTCCAATGTGACGCCTAAGCGCAGTCCATTTCCAAGTGCCAGAGGTGCGGCAATGGTGTCCCTTTCAAACGCCAAGCTGTCGGGGATGAGGATGACCTGCTCGAGGGGGGAAATGGCAGCAGACTCGGGTTCAATCCAACCCTTGACATCTTCAGAAACCTCGGAACGTCGAAGGACCCAAGGCTGGAAGTATTCCAATCGAAGGCCCCACCTTCTCAAACCATTTTGCATGGTCTGCTGACGTTCCAATTGCAACAATGGCCTGTTGGAAGCAAGGCTGCTCGAAGACACGCCTTCTGTTTGAAAGGGGGCATTGATGGCCCGATCCCATTGCAGTCCCAGCCACCAGTCCTCGGCAAGACTTCCTTTCTGATGTGCCGAAGTATCAATGAGAACGTCCGCCAAATACACGTAGCGCTGGCCATCCACCACGACGGAGTCCTGGTGAACACATGCAGTCGCTGCCTGGTATTTGGAGGCAAACGACAACAAAAACACAAAAAGGACGGTCCTCCCCCACATGGTCAGGCCAAGTTACTGCTTCAGCTCCAAGTTTGCAGGTCGACGCTCTGTTTGGACCCCTGAACCTGGGGTGCTAAGTGTTTTGTCGACACCCCCTGATTCCAATGCACTTGGGACAAGCGGTGAAAGCGCTTCAGCGTCCAATCGCTCTTTGCTTTCCTCTGGCATGGCTTGGCCTTTCGGCATGGCCTCTGAAGTGGAGCGTTGTTCGTTTTGGAGGGCTTCATCCATCTTTGGACTTGAAGGATGGACGGTGTCCGTCGCCTTGGAGACGTCAGGCAAAGGCTTTTTCATGGTGTGCTCCATGCTGGGCGATGAGGGTTGCGAAAGGGGCGCTGATTCTTGTGAATCTCCAATGGACCAAAATCCTACCCCCAGCAACAAGACCCCAGCGGCAACCACACCTATGACACGCCCCTTGAAAGGCATGGAAGCACGAGGGGCGACGGACCGCATGACGCGGGCTTCCAACCCCGCCGGTGGAGCGACGGCCTCAGAAAGCAGCGCCTCACGGATGCTGATTTCCAAGGGCGTCAAATCGCCAGGGGCTTGGTCCGATGGACTTGGGCTGTGTGGTTTTTCTGAGGTCATGGCCGATCGATGCAACTTGGGTCAGTGTGGATAGAACGAAGCAAGTGAAAATTGGTTGCTTCGGAGGTTCATTCTTTTGTGTTGGGTTCATGAGGCCGCGCCCTTTGGGACATGGCCCCCAAGAAGGCTTGCAATTGCTTTCTGCCGCGAGAGAGCTGGCTCTTGGACGTGTTGACGTCCACACCAAGCATTTCTGCAATTTCCTTGTGGCTGTAGCCATCCACCAAGTAAAGCTGGACCACCGTGCGGTACCCCTTGGGCAAAGCCGCCATGGCCGTTTGGATTTCAGCCATCGTGAAATCTGCCTGTTTCGCGGCTTCCATGTCCCGTGGGGTGATCAACACTTCATCCACATCACTGTGGTACTTGTGCTTCAGGTTCCGGCGGTAATGCGTGATGGCGGTGTTGACAGTGATCCGGCGGACCCAACCTTCAAAACTCTTGAATTCTGTGAACTTGCCGAGGTTCTTGAACACCTTGACCCAACTTTCTTGGGCCACATCCGCAGCCGCTTCGCGGCTGTCGGTGTAACGCATGGCGGTGGCAAACACCTGGGTCGAAAATCTCCTGTAGAGTGCCGTTTGGGCACTTCTCTCTTCCGCCTTGCAGCGCATCAAAAGTTCTTTCAATTCAGGATCCATGGCCACTTTAACCTCAGGAGCTTAGTCAAATGCTGAAGCCTCCATTCCCAACCAAGACAACACTGCACCCGCAAAAAGTTGCTCCAAGTCTTCTGTCTCCAACGACATTTTCTCCATGAAGTGACCAAACTCCAGGTCCCCGAGTGGAAATGGATAGTCTGTCCCCATGCAAATGCGGGAGGCCCCCTTCATCTCCAAAATGTAGCGGAGCAACCTCGGGTCATGGGTGATGCTGTCCACCCAAAACTTGCCCAGGTACTCGGACGGCGCCTTGGCATTGTCCACCGCCACCAAGTCCGGCCGACAACGGTGGCCATGTTCAATCCTGCCCAGGGTGGGCAAGAAAGAACCGCCTGCATGAGAAAACAACACCCTGAGCTTCGGATGCCGCTCCAACACCCCTGCAAAAATCATGGAACAAGCCGCACGGCTGGTTTCTGCCGGCATGCCGACCAACCAAGGGAGCCAATACTTCTCCATGTCCTTCTTGCCCATCATGTCCCAGGGGTGTATGAACACCGACATGTCGAGTCGTTCACAGGCTGCGTAAAAATCATTGAACCTCTTGTCGCCCAAATTCACACCATGGATGTTGGAGCCAATTTGAACGCCTCGGTGGCCCATGGCATGGGCTTCTTCCAGCACTAAAATGGCAAGGTCCGGATCCTGCATAGGCACGGAACACAGCCCCACGTAATGCCTGGGATGGTCTTGGACCAACTCCGCAATGTGCGTGTTCAGGAAGCGGGACAAGTCGGCGGCATCTCGTGCCTTGGCACCGTAGGCAAACATCACAGGAATGGTGCACACCACCTGAACTTGAACGCCTGCAGTGGCATAGGTTTCAATCCTCTCCTCAGCATCCCAGCAATTCGAGCCGATTTCTCGAAAAAACGCACCGTCCTTCATCATGTTGACGAAGCCAGGTCGGCTGTCTTCGAGATGCACAAAGCCTTCGTACCCAAACTTCTCCGACCACTTGGGCATGACCCGTGGCAAAATGTGCGTGTGACTGTCGATTTTAAGCATGGGCGACCTGCGTGACGGCCAAGATACACAGAAGCCTTCCCCCAAAATCTCCTCCCCCTACTTCTGGCCTTGCGTCCATTCTTCGCTGTGTTTTTGGACGCGCCTCAAATCCAGACGATTCACAGGTGAAATGCGCCAATCCAAAACGCGGTCGGAAAGAATGTGGGTCACCCTGTCGTGGAACAAGGGGATGACTGGCATGTCCGCATGCACCATGCTGTCCATGGATGCGTACTTCCCTCGGCGACGTGCAGGATCTTCCGCCAAGGCCATGGCTTCTCCAAACAAACGCTCGTAGGCATCATGGTGATAATGGGAGTAATTGGGGCCGCCGGGCGCGAAGTTCGACTGCAGGAACAACCCCAAGAAATTTTCAGCATCGGGGTGGTCGGCGAGCCATGACTTGTAAAACATGGCCGTCTCCCCCTGGGCCACGCGCTCTCGGTGCACCGAGGCCGGAACCACATCGATGCGAACCTTCAATCCAATCTGTGCCCAGTCGTGTTGGAAAGCTGCACACATGTCCACATAGTCCGAGGTGGTGCTCAACACAATTTCTTCCACACCTTGGCCTCCTGGATAACCCGCTTGGGCCAAAAGCTGGCGGGCCAAGGCCAAATCCTGGTCCACCTCCATGGGTTCGCTTTTCCCCAACATGGAGGGAGGAACAAAGTGGTCCGTAGGGCTGACTGCATTCCGTCGCAGATGCCTCGCCAGACCCTTTCGGTCGAGGGCACAACTCATGGCTTGACGCACACGGCGGTCCCGAAGCGCTTCTGGAGTGGCCTCACCGTCCAGGACGATCCCGAGGTAATCGGTTTTCAAAAAAGGCACGTGGGCCAAAGTCCATTCCTCCTGAAAACTCGCCCTCAAACTCCCCTCCTCATCAAGAAGCGTCTCCATGTAAGCTGGATGAAGTCCGCTGATGAAATCGTATTTGCCCTGGGTCAGGCCAAGGAATTCGGCCCCCATGTCTTGCACCACATCAATGTGCACTGCCTCCAAATAGGGCAATGGGTGCCCCAAGGAGTCCTTTTCCCAGAAACTGGGGTTGCGATGCAATACCAAACCCGCATCGGACAGCCACCAGGCCAAACGGAAAGGCCCCGTCCCCAAGGGCCGGTCCCTCAAGTCGTGGCCGGGAACTTTGGCGCGCTCGGCATCGATGACACTGCCATAAGCCGTGGTCAACAGTCCAAGAAAGGGCGGGTAAACCCGGGCAAGCCGCACATGAACCGTTGAGTCGTTCAAGGATTGGATGCCATTGGGCACCACCGCATCCAAGACCCATCCTCCAGAAGACACGACGGAAGGGTCGCGCAACCGTTCGAGCGAAAACACGACATCGTCGGCCGTCAGCTGTCGACCTGAGGCAAACACAACATCCTGACGCAGCTGAAAAGTGCATTCCTTGCCATCCTCAGAAAAAGCCCAATCGGTGGCCAACGCTGGCACAATCTCCAAGTCCGGACCCAGCTCCACAAGCCCGTCATAAAGCTGGTCCACCACCCACATGTGCTCGAGGCTGCGTGCCGCTGCTGGGTCAAGGCTGGTGATGGCTGCACTTTCGTTGTACCTGAACACGCGTGGATCTTGGGCCACCTGTTCGCTTCCACATCCCGTTCCCAAGAGAAACACGAGATGAACAAAGCCCAGAATTTTGCATTTGTTCCACACGTAGACGAAGGTACGCGGAGTACTTTTGCCGCGCCCCTTAAAACCGACGCTGTGCATCCACAATCCACCCCTTTTTTTCATCTTCAAGCCCTCCTCTGCCTTGGGGTTTGCCTGCTTGGGTTTGTGGGTGGGGCCATGGCCCAGACTTACACGGTCAGTGGTCGGGTGACCGACGCCTCCAACGGTGAGTACGTCCTGGGGGCCAATGTGATTGACGACCAAAGTGGTCGCGGGGTGTCGACCAACCTCTATGGCTTCTTCAGTTTGACCCTGCCCGAGGGGCCCTCTTCTTTGACCTGCACTTTCATTGGGTACCGTCAAGTGAAAAAAGCATTCACGGGCCCAGACAACGAAGAGTGGAACGTTGAGCTTGTCCCCAGCTCTGTGACGGTCGACGAGGCCACTGTGGTGGGCTCGTCTGGGCAAAATACAGAGAGCACCAATTTGGGAAAGACGGATGTGGCCATTGCCACCATCCAGAGACTCCCCGCATTGATGGGGGGAAGTGGATGTCCTCAAAGCCATCCAATTGCTTCCCGGCATCCAAAGTGCAGGAGAAGGAAACAGTGGATTTTACGTTCGAGGCGGTGGCCCCGATCAAAACCTCTTGCTCTTGGACAACGCCGCCATTTACAATGCGAGCCACTTGTTTGGGTTCTTCAGCGTCTTCAACGCGGATGCCATTTCGTCGGTAGAGGTCTACAAAGGGACCATGCCGGCACGCTTTGGAGGTCGGGTGTCCAGTGTCCTGGATTTGGGCTTGAAGGAGGGGAACAGAAAGGAATTCAAAGGCAGCGGAGGGGTCGGCATCATCAGCTCACGTTTGACCTTGGAGGGGCCTGTCAAAGAAGGGGTGTCAAGCTTCATCGTGTCAGGACGCAGGACGTACATCGATGTGCTGACCAAACCATATGTCGCGACCACGCAAGCAGCGGGTTCGGGGTACTATTTCTATGATCTGAATGCCAAGTACAACCACCGCTTCAGTGACAGAGACGAGGTCTTCATCTCGGGTTATTTTGGACGTGACGTCTTCAGCTTCCAAAGCGCAGATGCCGGCTTTGGGGCGTCCATTCCATGGGGGAACGCGATGGTCTCCACACGCTGGAACCACGTGCTCAACGACAAAATGTTCCTGAATGTCAACGCCTCGTACAGCAACTACAAATTTTCTTTCGAATCGGGACAAGATGACTTCCAATTTGGCTTCAACTCTGGCATCGTCGACTGGACCCAGAAAGCCCAGTTGAGTTGGTACCCCAGCCTGCAGCACGAGGTCCGTGCAGGCGTGGAGCACGTGTTCCACGAATTTGTGCCCACTTCTTTCTTTTTCCGCCAAGGAGACAACGAATTTGACTTTGGAGAGGCCACGGTCTCTTACAGCCATGAAAGCGCGGCCTTTGTGGAAGATGTGGTGGATCTCACCGATGCCTTGCGTGTCAACCTTGGGCTCCGCGCAAATGACTTCCGGCATGTTGGGCCTTTCACACGGTTCACCCCAGGTGAAAACGTCTCTGTGCCCGACGACTCCACCACTTACGGCCCAGGAGAGTTGGTGAAACGATATGGCGGCTGGGAGCCTCGGTTGAGTGCCCGGTTGAAAACCGGCCCCCGAAGCAGTGTCAAAGCAGGGTGGTCCATCAATTACCAATACGTGCACTTGGCCTCGCTGTCGGCCACCACCACGCCCACAGACGTTTGGCTCCCCAGCTCCGACTTGGTGGCTCCACAACGGGGGCGGCAATTCAGCGCAGGATATTTCGTGGACCTTGGCAAAAACCGCGAATGGGAAACGTCCATCGAGGTCTACCACAAAGACCTGAGCAACCTGGTGGAGTACGCAGAAAACACACGGCCCGACCAAAACATCGGCACCAACCCCGACAACAACCTGGTATTTGGGCAAGGGACCTCCTACGGGGCAGAGTTTTTTCTGAAAAGGAAATTTGGCGAACTGAACGGTTGGGTCGGCTACACATGGAGCAAAACCGACCGGCTCTTTGAAGACCTGAACAACGGTGACCCCTTCCCTGCCAAATTCGACAGAAGACACGATCTCAGCATTGTGGCGGATTGGACCCCCAACGATCGTTGGAACCTTGCTGCCGCCTTTGTGTACGCGACAGGCAACACCCTGACCCTGCCGGTCCAACGCTACTTCTTGGAAGGCAATGTCACTGACATTTATGGACCGCGCAATGGGTACCGAATGATCCCCTACCACAGGGCAGACATCAGCGCAACTTTCTTTCCCAATAAGAATTTCGAAGACCGAAAAGTGGAGCGCCGTTGGGTGTTCAGCGTCTACAACCTCTACAACAGGGCCAACCCCTATTTCTTGTTTTTTGACAACGAAGGCGACCTGTTGCAAGGCAACTTGGAGATCCAAGCCAAACAAGTCAGCCTTTTCCCCATCTTGCCTTCGATCTCCTGGAACTTCTCGTTCTGACAAGGTCATGAATGCTCGATGAAGTCACTCCGCGCCCTTCACCCCTTGATTTGGAACCACCGAGGCCGGTTGTTTCTAGGCATTGCCTTTGTGGTGATGACCAACATCTTCGCGGTGTGGGCCCCTTCCATGATTGGGGAAGGCGTCAATGCGCTTCACGATGCCAATGCGGATTTCTTGGTGCCGTTTGAAGAGAACCCCTCCTCTGTGGTTTGGGGCACATCTGAACTTCGTCTGCCGCAAAACCTTCTCGTCTTCCGGGACTTGACCGGGCTCGAGGCCGTGGCCAGCACCGTTCCCAACAGCAAACAAGACGTCCTGGATTTTGTGGTTTGGGTGGGCCTTTTGCAGGCCATGTTTTTCTTGTTCGCCTACTTGATCAAGGGGTTCTTTTCTTTCTTGACCCGGCAGACCATCATCGTGATGAGTCGACTGGTGGAGTACGACCTGAAAGAAAGAATTTACCAGCATTACCAACGCTTGGACGCGACCTTCTACAAGGCGAACGACACTGGGGATTTGATGAACCGAATCAGCGAAGATGTCAGCCATGTGCGGATGTACTTGGGCCCTGCCATCATGTACTCGCTGAACTTGACCTTTTTGGTGAGCCTTGTGGTGGGGGTCATGTACAGCATCGATCCTGTGCTGACTGGTTTTGCCTTGCTCCCGCTTCCCTTCATGTCTGTGGGGGTGTATTTCATTTCTGCCAACATCCACAAAAAGAGCGACGCGCGCCAGCAAGCCCAGAGCCGGGTCTCCTCCTTCGTTCAGCAGCACATTGCTGGAATCCGGGTGCTCAAGAGCTTTCACAGAGAAGCCGCCGCCGCCAATCGGTTCGACCACGAAACCGACCGTTACAAAATGCGTGTCCTCGACTTGGTGAAAGTGGAAGCGATGTTCATGCCTTTGATTGTCCTTCTCGTAGGGTTGAGCACCATTCTGACCGTCTATGTGGGTGGGCTTCGGGTGGCCTCAGGGGCTTTGGAATTGGGACACATTTTCCAATTCGTGTTTTACGTCAATCTCCTTACTTGGCCTTTTGCATCCGTAGGGTGGGTGACGTCCTTGGTCCAGAAAGCAGAGGCATCCATGGCGCGCATTTTGGACTTCTTGCATGCGCAGCCCACGGTGGTGGACCCCGACGATGGAGGGCGAACGTCGGTACTTTCTCAAGCCCCTTCCCTGAGTTTTGAAGGCGTCAGCTGGACCTACCCTGAGACGGGAATCCAAGCCCTGAAGGACCTGCACTTCAAGCTGAACCCAGGCGAAACCTTGGGGATCACGGGGCGAACGGGAAGCGGGAAATCCACCATCCTTCAACTTGCGACAAGGATGATGGATCCTGACGACGGGTGCATCAAGCTGGACGGCACTCCGATGAAAGAATGGGCCTTGGCTTCTCTGCGAAAGGAAATGGGGTACGTTCCCCAAGATGTCTTTTTGTTCAGCGACACCATTGGTCGGAACATCGCCTTTGGGAGCCATCGACACCTCGAAGACAGCAATGAGGTGCGGTTGGCGGCCCTAAATGCTGGCGTAGCGTCAGACATCGAGGGCTTTGAACATGGATATGGCACCCTTCTCGGAGAGCGGGGAGTCAATTTGAGTGGAGGCCAAAAGCAGCGCATCAGCATCGCCCGCGCCCTTGTGAAAGCGCCCAAAATTTTGCTGCTTGACGATTGCCTCTCGGCAGTGGATACGGAGACTGAAGAATCCATTTTGGACGCGATCTCCAAACAAGAGGCCTCTTGCACCTTGATGGTCAGCCACAGGCTGGCTTCGCTTCGGCATGCCGACCGCATTCTCGTTCTAGACGACGGCCGTTTGATCGAAGAGGGCACACACGAATCTCTTCTGGAGATGAAGGGACTCTATGCCACCATGTACGCCCAACAAAAGGCCAAAGATTGACCCCTGGTTCAGTTGCAAGGAAGGCCAAACACACCTAGGAAGGACAAGAGGTCTGCAATGCCCACGGAATCGTCACCATTGGTGCTCGCGGTGCAGCCCACCTGACACCCCATGGCCGAGAGGATCTCAAGCATGTCGCTTGTCGAGCGCAAACCGTCCAAATCAAAATCTCCCAAACAAGGGTTCAACTCCCCTTCTGAAATCACCCCGTCACAATTGTTGTCTGTGCCATTTTGCAAGGCCATGGCGCCAGGATACATGGTCGCTTCGTTGTCATTGCAATCCCCTGACACCAACACACGGTTGACCAACGGAACACAACTCGTCACCGCAGGCTGCGCATCATCGCCAAAACCATCGCCGTCCCCATCCATGTACCAAGGAAGCGCTGCCGTTCCCTCGTCGGCTTCTCCATCACAATCGTTGTCCCAACCATCGCAGAGTTCAAGCGCCAAAGGATAAGTCTGGGCATTCCAATCTTGACAATCCAATGGAAGTGCAGAAGTGCCTGGCACATCCCCACAGCCCCATACTGGCAAGTTGGGATTGCCATAGCCATCGCCATCCTCGTCTGCATAGTGCGCAGGCCACAAGGCTTCTGACGTCAAAATTGGGATGGGCCAGCTGGACTGCGCCGAGGTCACGTGGACCTTGGCCTGAACTCCTGGCAATCCATAGGCCTGAAAATACAAGAGAGTGCTGCCACTCTCCTCCATCACCCAAGTACTTGGGCTTTCAGGAAGAAATGCCACCCCTTCAACGGTGACTTCCAACGGAAAGTCCCAACCATCGAGCGCATGCACTGTCATGCTCCAATTGTTGGGGGACGGCACGGTGCCCGCCTCGCAGCTGGAAATGGCAATGTTTTGCAACCATGCCATCTCGGGGCGTACCACCCATACACCTTCGTTGATGGAGGTGAAAGCCACGAGGCCTTGATCTGCAAGAATGACATGGGACCACGCACCCTGAAAGCCCGCTCC
>JBELJW010000131.1:0-6321 GCA_042089975.1 Flavobacteriales bacterium
GCACATGGGCGCGCTCGTTGAAACCACAGGGCCTTGGGTCTTTGTGGGAATCCCGATGGGCAAGCTTCAGCTTGGGGAAGATGTGGTGCTTTGCGTGGGGCTTTCGGCCCCCATTGTCAAAGTTTGGGGTGGCATTGAAGAGGGAGATGAAGTGTCTTTGGGCCCCAACAGGTTGACCATATTGGCCCATCATTGACCCAAGCGGACCTCGAATTGAAGGTCCGTGTCATGGGACGGAGATTCTGGCACAAATCCGACGGTCGTCATTGCTCCTGGAAGAAGGGGCATCCCGTTGTCACTGAAGTGGCCAGGAACATTCGCCACCAAATGAACTGCTGGTACGTACGTGTCCGCTGTCACAGCGAGGCTGCTGTCTGTGGCTGAGATTTCTAGGGTGGGGGAACCGAGCTCTGCCGAGGCCACAGAAGTCCAAAGACTCGACCCTTTGCAGGGGTTGTCGGGAATGTGCCATGACCAAGAGAGGTAGGAAGTGGTCGGCTTCGGGCGCCAAGACGATGCTTCGCCAAACGAGAAGGTCCCACTGGAACGACCGGCCAGATCCACGTATATGGAGTCCCGTTTCATCACATCACCTTCTATGGAACAGCAATTCACAGTCAACATGCCGTTGGCAGAACCTTGCAAATCGTTGAACACCATGAATTGCAGGGAATCCTCTCTGGTCCGGTCCCAGATGACCGCGCGCGGGGCATTGGCCCTTCGTGCTGCATGGTGTGCCAGTTTCCATCGCCCAGCGTGGTCCACGCTCGACCAGGACACCGCCGGCCAAACGTCGTTCAGGGACCAATACAGTGACCCTGCATATCGTCCTAGACTTGCTCGGTGACGCTCCAATGCCTGCCGGATGCCCTCGGCCTGTGTCATTTGGCTTCTTGTGATCCAATCTTCGAGGTTGCCGGCCTCTGGAATTCCCACGGTCTTGGCCATGAAGTGGGCCATCATGTCCCATCCGTCAAACCCAGGCTCCAGCCAGTCCATCCGGCTTCGTTGACGGAATTGAAGGGCTTCATCGTCCAGTGCAAGAATGCCTGCTTCCCTCAAAGTATGAAGATTGGGGAGGCTTTGAAGGCCATACTCGCTGGCAAACCGTCCGCCATGTTCGCTGTAGTGGTCCCAATCCGCCAGCCCAAACCAGACCCCCCAAGCATGAACATCTCCGGATGAGTCTGGCAAGGAGGGAGAGGAGGCCCAATAGTCCACGTCCGATGCTTCTTGCACGATTTCCGGAAGCACCTCTTTGAACAAGTGCGACGCGGCAAGCTCGACCCTTGCACTGTCTTTGCCATGCAGGTCGTAGAGATCCTGCCAGCCCCAATCTCTCCATGCCTTGGCCACCTCATTGTTGCCGCACCAAAGGGCCAAACACGGATGCGCTCTCAACCTCAGCACCTGCTCCTTCGCTTCTTGACGAACGTTCTCGATGAAGGCCTTGTCGTTGGGGACCATGGCGCATGCAAACATGAAGTCTTGCCACACCAGAATGCCCTCGCGGTCGCATGCGTCGTAGAAGGCGTCAGGGGGGTACACACCTCCGCCCCAAACGCGGATCATGTTCATGTGGGCCTCTTTGGCGAGTTCGACGAGTCGCAACCAACCCTCCACGTCATGGGCCTCCAAAAAGTCAGGCGGCACGACATTGGCACCCCGGGCATGGATCGGGGTGCCGTTCACCTCCACCTGGAAGGACGTCCCAAAGTCATCCGGTTCTTTCCGCCATTCAAGGGTGCGAAGTCCCACCTTGTGTCGATGGGTTTTGCCGGTCTCTTGGTGTGTCCAAAGGGCTTCATAGAGCGGCTGTTCCCCACTGTGACGCGGCCACCATGCTTTGGGTTGGTCGATGGAGAGGGTGTCCTCGTGCCATTGAACCTTCTGCTGGATGTCATTCTCAGACCATGTCAAAGACCATCCGATATGGCCGTGGGCGAGGAGTTTGGCAACGTCCGTGTCCATGGACAACACCTCTAGCCATGGCATGGCAGCGGTGGGGTCGAGGCGCCTTCCGTGACCAGGGTGCAACCAAACAGGCCCGGTGATTCCTGGGCCGGCCAAGCGTGGCCCCCAATCCCAACCAAACTGGTACCCCGGCTTTCTCGTGAAGGGACTTGTCTGCTGACCTATGGGCCGATCTTCATTGCTTGCAGGCAAGGCCATGCCAAAGGCCTGCATCGCTGCAAGACCACGTTGGGCCACAGGATCGAATCTCACCATAAGACGGTTGCCATGGGGACGAAGTTTGAAGCCATCTGACGTCCAAGTTCGGTGGGCGTTGTCGGCCCGCAGAACCTCTTGCCCGTTCACGGACACCGTCGCATAGGTGTCGAGCCCGTCCATCGTCAAATGTCCGTGGCCAACAGCGGACCATTCTGACGGAAGGTCGAAGAAAGTCTGGTACCACCATGTGCTGTCTTCCACCCACTGCACGTCCCGCTCATGGGTTCCTTCATAGGGCGGAGGGACCCGTTGCGCCCTGACCAGGTCTGAAAGAACGCGGCCTGGCACTTCTGCAAGAATGGCATCTCGTCCGTTGGATTCCTCTTGTTGGGGCACCGCAGGGTGCAACGTCCAGCCTGAATAAAGCGCCACAGCGAGGTTCCCTTCGTCCTGTCTCGGTGGAAGAACGCACCCCACGAGGAGGGCTGAAAGGGAAAGAAAGAAGGCCCAAGTTGGCCGCCTTGTCATGTCAGAAGGAGAAAGGCGTTTGGCGGATGATGCGGGTCTCAAATGGGTTCAAGATCAACACCGGGATTTCCGCCTCATTGGTGATGATCTGCTGCTCGTACGTTTGTCCAAGCACGCCCATCAGGCTCTTTTCATGGAAATTCATGATCCCAATCAAATCGGCTTCGACAGAAGCGGCGTAGCGGATGACATCCTTGACGAAGTTTCCGCTTTCATGCTCGCTGATTTTGGTGGTGTACTCGATGCCCCGCTCTTCCAAGTAATCGGAGGCAAACTCCACATTTCGTCGCAGCTGGTTTTGCAAGAATTCGTCGGATGCCGCAGGCGAAATGAGGTGCACTCGACCTTTGAAATACTTCGCCATTTCAGACGCGATGGCAAGCTTCTGCTTGGTGTCTTGGTGCAAATCGAGGGGCACCACGATGTCGTCGTATCCTGTTTCTCGGATGGGACGAGACTGTGAAATGATGAAGGGCACAGAGCATTCGCGCACAATTTTCAATGCGCGTCCTCCCGTGATGAATTGCATGCCTTTGAGGCCGTGGGTCCCCATCATGACCAGGTTGGCGTCCACCTCTACCGAAACATCGTCGATGTCGTCGAACAGGTGCCCGATGCGCACCGTCGTTTGGACCTTGCCTTCAAAGGCTTTGAAATGTTCTTCTGCAAAAGCGGCAAGGCGTTCTTTGGCTTCCTTGAAACGGCTCTTTTCAGAGACGATGTGAAGAAGGTGAATTTCACTTTGAAACGCCTTGCCTACTGCAATGGCATGGTTCACTGCAGTGCTTGATACAGGAGTGAAATCGACAGGAACAAGAATTTTGTGCAATGACATGTGTCAAAAGTACGTCCAAGACGTCCGAAATTGACCGAGTCCTTGGTCATCACACCTTGACGTCACGGGTCAAGTCCATGCGTCCAAGGCGGCCCTGAAGGTGTTCATGTGGGCCTGAACCACGACCTTGACGTCTTCAGAATACCCTCCGCCCATGGCGCAAACCACAGGAATTCCAGCCTGGGCAAATCGTTCAAAAATCATTTCGTCGCGGCGCTGGCAATCCTGCATGCTCACATCCAGTCGCCCAAGTTTGTCGGACCCCAAAATGTCCACTCCGCATTGGTAAAGCACAAGGTCGGGCTGCCATTGGTCCTCCTCAAGGATGCGCGACAGATGGCGCTCGAGGGATTCCAAGTAAGCTACGCCATCCGCACCATCTTGGAGCGCCACGTCGAGGTTACTTTCTTCTTTGTGCAGAGGATAATTGGAGGCCCCATGCATGGAAAAGGTGAAGACATCGGGCTCGCCTGCCAGGATGGATGCGGTGCCATTCCCTTGGTGCACGTCACAGTCCACAATGAGCACCTTCTTGGCAAGACCTTCCTTCAACAGATGAAGGGAGGTGATGGCAAAGTCGTTGAGGATGCAAAAGCCCTCTGCCCGATCGGAAAAGGCATGGTGCGTTCCACCGGCAATGTTCATGGCGACGCTCCCGGTCTTCAATGCCCTTTGGGCGCATTCAAGGGTGCCTTGCATGATGACCCGCTCTCTTTGGACCATGGCATGGGACCACGGAAATCCACTTCGTCGTTCCTCTTGTCGTGTCCACTCGCCGTTTTGGGTGCGACGCCAATATTCGGCGTCATGCCCCAACAGCAAGGTGGCTTCCGCCATGGCTTCAGGTTCGAAGAAATGTTCGTCAAGGGCAACCCCTTCGTGCAACAACTGCTCCCGCAGCAGGGCGTATTTCCGCATGGGGAAGCGATGTCCTTCCGGGACATCGAGCACGTAACAAGGTGCGTAGGCGATGTCCATGATTATGAAAATGTCACACGTCTGGATTTGTTCTTCTCTGCCGTGCATTTTGCTGGGAAAGCATGCTGACGGCACCGACGGCCAGTTCATCCGCAGCTTGCGGACAAAAGCGGAACCAGAGCTCTGGCTCCACCATTTCCAATTCGGAGAGAGCCCATTCCCCGTCCAGGTCCATCACCATGTCGATCCGAGCATACAGCGGTGGAGGCATGCCATGGGACTGGAGCCATTCTTGACAAACGTCCATGGTGCGGATGGCAAAGGCCAATTCATCCTTTTGAAGTTCATGACGATGTACGGTGCCTCCGTGGTCATCTTGGACCCTGAAGTCTCCCTCCTTGGCGCGTTTGTGCACAGCATGTGTGACCTTGCCATGTACCCAGATCACGGAGATTTCACCGTCCTGGGCAACAGAAGGCAAAAAAGGCTGCGCCATCATGCCCTGACGATCCAGCAAATGCGACCAGAGCTCTTGGGCGCTGAGGCCTTTGGGGACAGGCGGTGAGACGTTGAGCGCATCTGTGGGGCCGTGCACCCGGTGGGTGTCCATGGCAGCCCCAGACACCAGAGGTTTGATGACCACATCGTCCCAGCCTGACTCTGAGATCACGTCGGACAGCGCAATGGATTCACCCTGCTCCCACACGATTGTGGGCACAATCCGAAGTCCAAAACGCGCGAGGTCAAGCAAGTATTTCTTGTTGAGGTTCCACCGGACAATCTTGGCGTCGTTGAGAAGGGTTGACGCCAATGAGGCAGCATCCAGCCATCGCGAAAATTCGGGCCAACGTTCGAAACAGTCCCACGTGGTGCGGAAGAGCAATGCATCGGGTCGTCCCCAATCCAATTGGGCATCGGCCCAATCTACTTTTTGGACCAGGACACCTCTCGACTCCAAGGCCTTGAGCACAGTGTCATCCTCCACAAGCACATGCTGCATGTAGGGTGGCAAGTCTTTTTGACCAGGGGAGAGACTTGCATATTGGTGTTCTGTCAAAAGCCAAATCTCCATCGCCAAGTGTTCTCAAATCAAGCCGCCATCTGTGGGGAATTCCCCAAGGCCTTGAGCATGCGTGTGTGCCGCTCAATGGCTTGCCAATAGGTTGTAGAAGAACGGTAAGGGATGCCAAATTCTTCAGCTGTCTTCCTGACGATGGGCGCCAATTTGCTGAAGTGGATGTGGCTGACTTGAGGGAAGAGGTGGTGCTCAATCTGGTGGTTGAGACCTCCGCAGAGCCACGTCAGGGCCTTGCTGCCAGTGCCAAAGTTGGAGGTGGTCCTCAATTGGTGGGTCCAAGAATCGATGTCGAGGGTTTCTCCTTTTTGGGCCGGCTGGTAATCGTGTTCTTCCATCACGTGGGCGGGTTGGAAGATGATGGCCAAAATGAAGCCAGCCACCAGTTGCATCAACACCCAACCTCCGATGACTTGGTACCATGCCGCGCCACTGAGCCACATGGGCAAGGCAATCACGTAGCTGAAATACACTGTTTTGGTCAAAAGGAGGGAGAGAGAAAGCTCCTTGACGGAGGTACCTGCGGGACGGATCAAATCTTTCTTGTGGTACCGACGGAGCTGCATCCAGTCCTTCGCAATCATCCAGAAGATGGTCATCAAGGAGTAAAATCCCCACGAGTAAATGTGCTGGAATTTGTGCCACCAAAACCGTGGCTTCAACGGGCTGAACCGCATGAATGGATGCATGTCGATGTCTTCGTCGAGGCCATCCACGTTGGTGAAGGTGTGGTGCAACACGTTGTGCTGGATTTTCCAAATGGCGGCGTTGCCTCCGACCAAATCGAGGGTGC
>JBELJW010000132.1:0-6318 GCA_042089975.1 Flavobacteriales bacterium
CACGGTGGCCCACCAATGGAGCGAACAGGTGCTCGAAGCCATCCGCAATGATTTTGCCCGGCCCACCGTCCATGCCCGGAACCTCTACCACAGCAGCATCTTGATGTACGACTGCTGGACCGCCTACGACACCACGCAGTCCTCTGCGGTGTTCCTGGGAAAGAACTACGACGGATTTTACTGTCCGTTCAATGAAGAGGCGTTGGACGTGCCTGCGGATTTGGCCCTGCGTCAAGAAGCCCAAGAGGTGGCCATGAGCTACGCGATGTACCGCCTGATCGAGCACCGCTATGCGGAAAGTCCGCAGGCAGAGTCGACCTTGGCGAACATTTTTTCCTTGATGATCTTCCTCGAGCTCGACCCCAACTACGTGTCCATGGACTACGCCAATGGCGGGGCACCGGCCTTGGGCAACTACTTGGCCGCCCAGTTGATCGAATACGGCATGGGCGACGGGTCGAACGAGGCAAATGATTTTGCATCGACCTGCTACACGCCACGGGAGCCCAACATTTTGCCCGAGGTCCCAGGCACGAGTGGTTTGCAGGACCCCAACCTTTGGCAGGCCGTGGAGTTGAGCTTTGCCATCGACCAAAGTGGGGAGCTTCTCACCGAGACTCCACCATTCCTCGGACCGGAGTGGGGAGAGGTGGCGGGGTTTGCGCTCCGCGACTCCAACCTGACGGTCTTGGAACGGGACAGTTGCACGTACAAGGTTTGGCACAACCCAGGTCCTCCCGTGCATTTGGACACCAATGTGTTCAGTGGATTTGACGATCCATGGAAGTGGAACCACGGGATGGTCCTCAGCTGGAGCGAACACCTCAGCCCGGACGATGGCGTGATGTGGGACATCAGTCCGGCCAGTCTCAAGTACGACGGCAGCTTGCCCGCCAACGAGGACATCGACGAATTTTATGCGTGGGAGGATGGGGGCTTGGTGGCGTGGTACGACGACGAGGGAAACTTTGGGGGACAAGGCCATGCGTTGAACCCCATCACCGGCGCGCCCTATGCGCCCAACATGGTGGCACGGGGCGACTATGCAAGGGTGATTTCAGAATTTTGGGCAGACGGTCCCGATTCAGAAACGCCCCCAGGGCACTGGTTCACGCTTTTGAACGAATTCATCCTCGATGCCCAGGCTGGAGAACACCGGTGGCGCGGCCAAGGACCCATCATCGACGATTTGGAATTTGATGTCAAGGCCTACCTCGCGCTGGGAGGTGCCATGCACGACTGTGCCATTGCGGCATGGAGTGTCAAGGGATACTACGACTTTTCACGCCCGGTCTCTGGCATCCGGTACATGGCCGAGCATGGCCAAAGTTCCGATCCAGGACTGCCCAACTACCATCCTGCGGGCTTGCCATTGATTCCAGGATGGATCGAGATGATCGACGATGCAGATCCCTTGTCGTTTGCCTACGACGAAGACCAGGTCGGCAAGATTAAGGTGCGTTGCTGGAAGGGGCCTGACTTCATTGAAGTCCCCTTGATCGATGAGGCAGGTGTAGGGTGGACCCTGGCCGACCGGTGGTGGCCTTACCAACGTCCGAGCTTTGTGACCCCTCCTTTTGCCGGTTACGTCAGCGGACACAGCACCTATTCCCGCGCTGCGGCTGAATTGTTTGAGCTCTTGACAGGCTCTGAATATTGGCCAGGTGGTTTGGCAGAGTGGTACGCGCCGAAGGACCAATTCTTGGTCTTTGAAGAAGGTCCCAGCACCAATGTCAGTTTGCAATGGGCCACCTTCATGGACGCCTCCAATGAGAGTGCCTTGAGCCGGATGTGGGGCGGAATCCATCCCCCCATCGACGATGCTCCGGGCAGACGCATCGGCAAGCATGCCGGAATCAATGCCTTCCACTACGCAGAGACCATTGTTTTTCCTCAGTGGGCGGAGGAGTTTGGAGGGACGGGGTTCTTGCCTGACGACGACTGCCTGGGCGATTTCAACGGCGACGGCGGCTGTGGTTCAGGCGACTTGATCTTGTTCCTGACAGCCTTTGGATCAGGTTGGACAGGGCCCTACGACATGAATGGATCCGCTGCGGTGGATGCCCAAGACTTGCTGGTGTTCTTGACCAGGTTCAACACAGTCTGCGACTGACCCTCATTGTGATCGACCCCCGAGGGGCATCTTCACATCTTGTGTTTGGCAACTTTCTGCCCCAGCGTCCTTCTTGGCGCACAACGGGTGCATTTTTGGAGGGAACCAATACAATCTGACATGAAATCTCCCTTTGCCCCGATCATTTTGATGGCCATCTTGGCGAACGCTGCATTGTTGACGAGCTGTGAAAACCAAGAGGCTCCTCAAGCACAGGAACCCCCGACGGTCCAGGCACCGACTTTGGAAGATGCTGTGGCCCAAAGAGGTGACCCTTGCGTCTGCGTGGAAGAGAACATTGAAGCCATGGACGGCTTGTTGGAATCTCTGAAGGACGTCGAAGGGGTGACTTCTCAACAGCTCAACATCCAAATTTCCCAGATGATGTTGCCTTGCATTCAGCCCACGGACAACACTGCGTTGGACCGATTGTACACACGAGAGATGGGCAATTGTCCGTCTTTTCCGGCACTGACAGAAAGGATGACCAAGGTCAAGGATGAGGTCCAGCAACGCATGCAAAAAGAAGCAGCCATGGAGCAGGCAAGCGGTTTGGATGGGGCCCGAGGGGCCAATGAGATTTTGGACAAGCTCAAGGGAGCCTAGCCCTCGAGCCCGAGCTTTTCAAGCACCGCTTGGACCTCGGCTTCTGTTTTTTGCAATTTGCCTTGGCAAAAATCGAGCAGGACAGATGCGCGCTGGATGTGGTTGGTGAGGTCGTCAATGCCCAATTCGCTGCTTTGCATCTTGGTCAGAATGTCTTGCAATTCACGCACTGCGTCGTCGTACGAAAGGGAAGGGTCAGTGGGTTGGCTCATCGGGGTCTGAAGTTACGTTGGTCACCACAGCTTCTGCTCGGCCGTGATGGAATTGAAGATGCACGATGTCTTTTGGGGCCAAAACCTGAACAGAACGCACCGCCTTGTCGCCCGATCGGACAACTGAAAAGCCACGTGCCAAAATGTTCTCGGGATGCAAGGCCTCCACGGTGGTGCCCCACTGATGAAGTTGTTGGCGCTGGCGTTCCATGGCCTGTCGGGCTTGCAAGCCCAAGTTTTCCTTCAGGTGGCCAAGTTTCATGGCCATCGCATCCAACACCTGTCGGGGTTGAAGTCGAAGGATCTGCGTGTCCTGGGCCAGCCGTTCCCGCTCCCAATTGAGCCTTTGCTTGGTGCGTTGGCCAATGGACAATGCCCATTCCGCAAGCTTGGAACGTTCGGTCACCAAGCGATCGACCAAGAAATCGGCGACGGCCGTGGGTGTCTTGAAATGGGCATGGGCCACCAGATCGGCCACACTCAAATCGGTTTCATGTCCAATGCCTGTGAGGACGGGCACAGAGGCATGTGCGATGGCGCGGCACAAGTCAAGCTGGTTGAAAGCGTCCAAATCCAATGTGGAACCACCACCACGCACCACCACCACGGCATCGGGTTGCCATTGTTGCGCTTGGGCCAGGGCATGGATCAGTTCAGCTGGAGCCCCTTTTCCTTGCACAGAGGACTTGAAGACTTCCACGTCAAACCCCACGCCCCACTCGTTGTGAATCAAATGGGCGGCAAAGTCACGGAAACCTGATGTCCCAGGGGAGCCAATGAGCGCCACCCGCTGCAGCAAACGGGGCAAGGCGATCTGTCGGTTGATCTCCATGGCACCCTCTGCTTGGAGGGTTGCGATGGTGGCTTGCTTTCGTTTTTCCGCTTCGCCGATCATGGCGGCCAAGTCCAGCTCCTCGATGGTCAAACTCACCCCATACACGGCGTGGTATTGGACACTTCCAGAAAACACAATTTCCGTTCCCGAAGCGAGGATGCGGTCTGCATCTGCACCCAGCTTCTGGCGAATGCTTTCGGCTTGGGAGCTCCACAACGTACCGCGCATGGCGGCAAGACGTTGTCCATTTTCCTCTTCCACCAATTCCAAGTACATGTGTCCTGCCGGGCTCTGAGAAATCTTGGCAATTTCTGCCCTGAACCACATGGTTTTGCCCTCGGTGACTTTCTCAAGCGTGCGCTTCAGGCTCCTGCCCAGTTGGGAGAGCGTGTGGATCTTCTTTTTTGAACCTGTGGAAGTCAAAGGGCCGCCAGCTTCCAGCGCGAAGGCTCCCCGCGTCGCGGAACAAACGTGGCCACCAAGGTGCCCTCGTGATGCCATCTCACCATGAGGTCGGGCTGGACCTCTTGAGCCCGCACCACACGGCCGGACAAATCGACCACGACGAGGCGGCCTGCGGACGGTGCCGTCCAAATCCATTGGCCAGACTGGCGTTGAGGGGCTTGGGTACCTTCTGCTGAGAGGTGGCCCACGCTGGAGCCAGCTTCAGGAAGGAAGAGCGTGGCAGGGGCGTAAGCGTCACCGCTTGTGGCACCGTTTCCATTGCAAGCCAAACCGCTCATGTAAAACCGTGCCTCGCCAGATCCAGAAGCCGGGGCTGTCCATGTCACCTCAAAAATCCCAGAGGCACTCGCGGAGTTGTGCTCCACAATGTGCCGCCCCTGTGCCTCTTCCAATTGTGCGTTGCTGGACGGTGCAGAGAAGGCTCCAGCGTCGCTGCCGTTTTCACGAACCGCCGTCGCTTGCATGCCGTAGGCCGCAGCATTGTCCCCTTCGACAACCATCCGCAAGAGGTAGGCAGTGCCTGGAAGATATTCCAACACGGCAGTGCCGGTGCCCGGGTCAATCAATTCGAGGAAGGCAGACGCTGTGGTGCCTTGGGTGGAATGGCAGCCTTGCACGCAGGTGATGCTGGACCCTGGCGCGCCTGTACGGTCCTGTCCCTGTTGCTCTGCCACACCCAAAGAAGAGGCGCACAGGATGAGGATGGCGGGAAGGGCAAAAAGGGTCAAGGTTTGCGGATGGTTCATGCCCAAAAGTTCGGAAGATTCCCTCAAATCAGAAAGTCTTATCTTTCAAAGTCCAAGTCCAGCAAGTGAATTCCACATCTGTCCCACCCTCCCATTCGGCCATCGAGCGCTACGAGCAGTCCCAAGAAGACCTGCAATATGCCCGCTCGATTCAGTCGATGATGGCGCCGACCACGGAGCAGTTGACGGCCTTGTTCCCTGCCTGCATGGTGTACGACAGGCCCATGACGCAATTGAGTGGGGATTTTTTGTTTGTGGCAGAGAAAGAGAACAGGGTGTACCTCGCTGCATGTGACTGCACAGGGCACGGGATGAGTGCTGCGTTGATGACGGTGCTGGCAAGGGAAAAACTGTGGCAGGCCATCCACAAAGCGGGCAGCCCTGCGCACATGTTGACCCGTTTGGATGAGAAATTTCGGGCGGCCATGATGAACGGTGACACCCACCGCATGCGTGCCATCGGCATGGGCCTTGACTTGGCGGTGCTTTCCTACGAACCAGAGCTGCAGCAGCTTCGTTTTGCAGGGGCCAAACGTCCGCTTTGGATTGTGCGTCAAGGCAAACTGCTGGAATTCAAGGGCACCTCCAGGTCCATCGGCGGGGCCCTCTGGCGGCAGATCCCATTTGTGGAGACGACCTTGCAGGCCCGCCCTGGAGACAACATTTTCATGTTCTCGGATGGGCTTCCCGACCAATTTGGCGGCCCCAAGGACAGGAAGCTCAAACTCAAGGGGCTGCGGACCTTGGTTCTTCTGCTCGCAGAGCTCCCGCCTGAAGACCAGCGCGAATTTCTCACCACCTGGATGACCTCATGGCAAGGGGCCTCTCCTGCCACGGACGACCAACTTTTGGTGTCGTTCAAAATCCCAACGTTGGAGACATGAATCTGACATTTCGCAATGCCCTTCTTTTGATTTTGGCGGCCTCGTTTTTGGTGGCTGTTGTGGCCTATGTCCAATACAACAAGCCACACAAGGATTACGGCCAAGCCGCTGTGGAGGCCACTTGGAAGGCCAACGAACTGGTGCAATGGTATGGGGCGCACGATGCTTCAGAACATGCGATGTGGCAAGACAAGATGGTGGCCGTTGCGGGAACAGTGACCTCCTTGACGGCTTCTGGTGCATTGTTGTCCCCCGGCGTTGCGGTGACTTGGGACAGTGGGGCCATGCCGGAAGTTCAAGTCGGTGCCGCGGTCACGGTGCAAGGCAGGTTGCTTGGATTCGACGATTTGCTCGGGGAGGTTCGCTTGGACCATGCGCGGTTGCGGCCTTGAGGCATGGCGTCCCGTCATTGTTCACAATTCCTTCATGTTGCTGCCGGCTCTGTGAACCTGGGTCG
>JBELJW010000133.1:0-6252 GCA_042089975.1 Flavobacteriales bacterium
ACCCCTTCGTCTAGGACCATGATGCCGTCATGGCTGCTGCCCAGTCCAAGTTCATCTTCTGCGCAGATCATGCCCAAAGACACCTCGCCCCTGATTTTACCTTTCTTGATTTTGAAAGGTTCTCCAGATTGGGGATGAAGGGTGGTGCCTACCGTCGCGACCGGTACTTTTTGGCCTTCTGCCACATTGGCTGCACCACAGACGATGGTCAAGGGACCGTCATCGTGCCCGATGTCCACGGTGCAAATGCGCAAACGGTCGGCATTGGGATGGGGTGCCAAGCCAGTCACAAGGCCCACCACCACGCCCCTTAAACCTCCTGGGACGTCTTCGACGGCCTCCACGCCTTCCACTTCCAGTCCCGTGGCCGTGAGGACTTGGGCTGCTTCTGCCACTTCCACGTCGAAGGGAAACAATTGTCGGAGCCAGCGTGCGGAAATCTTCATGGGGTCGATTGAGGGGTTGCCTAAGTCTTCTTGCAAATCTACTTTGTTCGAGGCTTTTTCTCGTGGAAGAAAAACACCTACATTTGCACCCCTCCATCGGGATGTAGCTCAGTTGGTAGAGTACGCGTCTGGGGGACGTGTGGTCGCTGGTTCAAGTCCAGTCATCCCGACAAAAGCCACGAAACTCGTGGCTTTTTTTTGTCTTCAACAACCCTGTCCGACCATGGATTTCGCATTTGAGAAAGATTGGCTGGCCCTTGTTCGGCTCATGATGGAGCGTTTTGGGGACGAGCCCGATGTCACGAGCATGGTGTTTGCAGTGGGCCTTCAAGAGGCAGGGCAAGGCGCAAAGCGATACAAAAAGGATGAAAAGCTGGACTTGATGCACGTGGGGGTGTGCACCTTGCTCGAGCCCTTGGGACACTACGTGAGGGACGGAGAGGACGAGGAGGGATGGCCTCACTTCCGCACGGGGACCCCGATTCCAGCATTGACGCCAGAGGAGCAAGAAATCATGATGAAACGGGCGCTGCTCGATTACTTCGCCGCTTGGCTTGGTCGCGACACGGGGGAGAACTTGGTGGACTGAAAGACCTGGAAGGAAGACCTGGAGGTCATTCCATGATCACGGTCGTCTCGTTGGTCAGCATCTCTTCAATTTTGATGAGACCTTTGCCGGTCAGGGCACCCTTGGTGCATTCCACGTCGAGCACCGCGAAACCTGCCTGTCCTGCCACGTAGTAGGAGGAGAAGTTGAAGGAGGTGAACCCTTGGTTGGAAGTGACCTGCGTGGTGTCGAAACGGGGCTCTCCAACAAAGTCCTCGTCCAACGAACCCAGGGCAAACAAACGCACCTCTGCATCCGACACGGGAACTTCCTCACCGCCTTCCATACGGACCACGTAGATGTTGGCAATGGTGTCGTCCATTTCAAAGCAACCGCCGATCATCAGGGTGGCTGCTGCCAACAATGCAATTGAGAAAATTCTTGTCATGGTCATGTCGTGTCTAGGGTAGCGTCTAACTTTGACGCCAGATCCCAAAGATGATGAAAAAAGACCAAATGCGTTTCTTCACCCCCACCTTCTTCGCCAGTTCTTTGATGCTGGCCGTGTCGCTTTTGTTGATATCTGCCTCTGGATGTGAGACCAAAATGGACCGAGGTTCAGGTGCTTCTGAAGGCCCAGCGATGGTGCAGATTGATACGCGCTTTGGCCCCATGGTGGTGCAACTCAGCGATTCCACACCTCAGCACCGAGACAACTTTCTCAAACTTGTGGAGGACAGCTTCTATGACAGCCTGATTTTCCACCGCGTGATCCGAGAGTTCATGGTGCAAGGAGGCGACCCCCAAAGTAAAGGAGCTTCTGCCGACACGCGCTTGGGCAGTGGAGGCCCGGGATACACCATCGAGGCAGAGATCCGCGCCGACCACCTTCATTTCAAGGGAGCGCTGTCTGCGGCGCGTCAAGGAGACAATGTCAACCCGGAGCGCCGGAGTTCAGGAAGTCAGTTTTACCTTGTTCAGGGACGTCCCTTCAGCGAAGTGGAAATGAGCGGAATCGAAGGACGCATCGCCAACTTCGCCAATGAATACGGCAAGGGTTTGGAGAATGTTGAGAACGGTCAGTTTGTCTATTCTGACTCGTCCAAGGCGACTTACAAAAGACTTGGCGGCACGCCGTTCTTGGACATGCAGTACACTGTATTCGGCTACGTGGTGGAGGGGCTCGACATCATCGACAGCATTGCCGCCGTGCCCACCGACCGTCGCCGTGGCGACCGTCCAATGGAGGACGTGGTGATGAGCATGAAGCGTTTGAACTGAGTTTGGAGGCAGTTGGAGGCAAACCCAAATCACATGAAGGATCAAATCGAGGCATTGTTGAAGGAGGTGGCGCAGGTCCAGTTGTCTGGACCTGACGAGGTGGAGTCCTTTCGCGTGTCCTTCTTGGGCCGAAAAGGAAAGATGAAGGATTTGATGGCAGCCTTCAAGGAGGTGCCTGGGGAAGAGAAAAGAGAGCTTGGCTCCATGCTCAACGGCCTCAAGCAGGCGGTGGAAGCCAAGGTCAAGGAGGCCCAACAATCCACACGTACGTCGGCCCAAGCGTCCGGGTTGGATGCCACAAGACCTTCAGGCGGTGTGCCTGTCGGCACGCACCACCCCCTGCAAGTGGTGAGGCGTGAAATCGTGGAAATTTTCCAAAACATGGGGTTTGCTGTGGCGGAAGGTCCCGAGGTGGAGGACGATTGGCATGTGTTCAGCGGACTCAACTTCCCACCGGAGCACCCTGCTCGGGACATGCAAGACACCTTTTTTGTAGAGCGAGATCCCGACGTGTTGTTGCGGACCCACACCAGTTCGGTTCAAGTGCGTGAAATGGAAAAGCGCGAACCACCGATGCGCTTGATCATGCCAGGCAGGGTCTTCAGAAACGAAGCCATTTCAGCGCGGGCCCATTGCATGTTCCACCAAATCGAAGGCCTCTACATCGACAAAGACGTGTCATTTGCAGACCTCAAGCAAACCTTGCTGCATTTTGCGCGGTGCTTCTTTGGTCCGGATACAGACATCCGACTGCGCCCATCCTATTTCCCCTTCACCGAGCCCAGCGCCGAGGTCGACGTGTATTGGGGGTTGAAAACGGAAGTGGACAAGCGCATCACCAAAGGCACCGGTTGGCTCGAAATTTTGGGCTGTGGAATGGTGGACCCCAATGTCTTGGAAGCCAATGGCATCGACTCCAAGGTCTACAGTGGTTATGCGTTTGGCATGGGCATCGAACGCATCACCATGTTGCGGTATCAAATTGGGGACTTGCGTCACTTTTTTGAAAACGACGTTCGCTTCCTCGATCAATTCGCGGGAGAGCGCTAGCCCCACTTAGACCTGTTGGTGAGGCAACAGGAAGGTCAACGCCAATTCTCCTGTCACCTTCTTTTCGACCGTGAACTTGCCGGCAAGCTTTTCAATTTGAACCAACACAGGGTTCCATGTGCTGCTGTGCACACCGCCGGCAAACATGCGCTGAAGCTCAAGAGTGGAGGGGGTTTCTGGACCTTCGATTTGCACGTGAATGCCATGCCAATCGTTTCGAATGGTGCCGGTCAAAGGAGCGTCTGATGGGCTTTGGGGCAACAGTTTTCGCACCGTGGCAGAGAGCAAGGAAAGCAGACCTTCCGGGGCAGTGGAACCTTCGGAGTTGCCTTCAAATTCCCATTCAATGGCTGTGCCATGGTCCGTCTCCAAGGAGGCAATGATGTCGTCAAAGTCGAGGCGGTTGGGCCGTGTCAGGACTTCTTCCACGCCACCTTGTTCACCGATGCCATAGCCCGAGAGCTCCACCTCCTTTCCAAGATCACCCATGGGCTCACCGGCCGCCATGCGTTGCATGCGCAATGCCCGAACGCGCTCTTTGCGCAGCGCTTGCTTGAGTTGGTTGGAACGCAATGAAGTGGCCAAAAGTCCCAGAAGAATCAGGGCACATGCAAAGGGCCATGGTCCAGGAGAAGGACTGGGTTGCATGGCCTTGGCGGCTGCCAGTTCGAAGGGGTCGTCGCTCATCACTGGGTAGGAGGAGAATCCTTTGGAGTCGCCCGAAGTCTTGGCTGTTTGCAAAAGGGCAAGGGTCAAGCTGTCCGCCAAGGCAAGGTGACCGTACGCTGCACCTTGCGCTCCTCGCTCCATTTCAAACCGGGCCTGTTCCCTGGCGATTCGGGCGCGCAGGGACAGGTCTTCCAGCTGATGTGCAGTTCTGCTCGCCTCGTGAAAGGCCAGGAGGGCCTCGAGCGGCTTTTGGGCCCGCTCAGCGGAAACCGCCACCCTCAATTGCCCCAAGGTCCAGCGCTCCGCATCCGCAATGGGATCGCAAAGTTGGACCATTTTTTTGGCCAAAGACAGGGCTTCCTGCATGCGGTTGGTGGAAGTGAGCAAGGTGTGAAGGTGGGTCAACTCCCCCAAGGCTTGGTCCCGTTCAGATGGCCGGACCTCTCTGACATAGGCGTCGATGGCGAGGTCTGCCAAGGGATGGCCCAACATGGCTCCTGCTTGGAGACGCAAGCCTCTCGCCCGGACCCCTTTTTGGAGGGTGGTGGCGTCCCAGGTGTCTTGCCAATGTCCCTGGACAAAATGCAATTCCGCCAAGGAAAGTTCCATCTTGGGTACGAGCGCGGCCATGGGGCCAAGCTCTTGCTCTTTGGTCAGTGTGCGAAGGGCGTCGGCGGTTCGGCCACAGGCGACAAGGAGCTGGGCCAATTCCAACGACAGGGGCGTGCGTCGATGGGCCGGGCAGGTGGCACAAGTCCGCATGGCGAGCAGAAGCTCTTGTTTGGCCTCTGAGAGGTTGCCGGCATTCCATTGGATGTGGCCCATCCCGAGATGGGTTCGGGCCAAATCGCAACCTGAAAGTGGCTCGGACAAGAGTGTTCTGTAAAGAGAGAGTGCTTGGACCACCCTGCCTTGCATGCGCATGGTGTCGGCGCGGTCCAAAAGAGCCGGTGCCGCAACCAGCCCATAGGAGAGACCCATCCACAGGCCTAGGATTCCAACGAGATATGACCGCATGCGTGGCATGACAGCCAAGGTAACTTGAGGAACCAAGTCAAATTGGGACGCAGAGGACAGGTTTCTGACACCCCGCGGTGCATGAATGATGGAGCTGTTAGGGGGCGTAAACCACAGACAGGACGGTCGTGCCAACTTCGAGCAACGTGGCTTTGTCGATGATGCTCATGTTGTCCGCGTGGGTGTGGTGGAATGGACCGTAGCCCATGGGCCGCACCTGAATGCGGTAGTCCACAATGTTGGCACTAGGGATCCCGGCCATTTCTGAAATGAAATAGTTGTCGTCAATGGTCATGGGCGTGGGGGAGGTGGAAAACCGATCACCAAAGCCCAAATCCGCGGCACGCTTCCAGACCTTTCGCACAATGTGGGGGGCATACTTCAAACTTGTCCCCTCTTGGTGAAAGGCAGCATCGGAGGCCCCGACCATGTCAAGCAAAATCCCAAACCTTGCCCTGTAGCCTGGTCGATGTGGATTTTGAGCCCAGTATTGGCTTCCCAAGCACCAATCCTTGTAACCATTTTCTGTGGCTGGGAGCCATTCGGGTTTGCCGTAGTCCTCGGCATCAAAGAAGATGATGTCCACGCCGACATCAGAAGGCCGTTCGCCGAGTTGACGTGCCACCTCCAACAACACCCCTACGCCTGAGGCACCATCGTTCGCGCCATCAATGGGCTCACGTGTTCGGGTGCTGTCCTTGTCGGCAAAAGGTCTGGTGTCCCAGTGGGCGAAGAGCAAGATGCGGTCTCGCGATTCGGAATGGAACGTGCCCACGATGTTTTGCATCTCCAGGATGGACCCGTCGTAGGCCCTTGCGCGCCCCTCTTGCACGGTGACCTCAGCTCCATGCCGCGCCAACTCCTCTGCGAGCCAGCGGCCGCAACGGTCGTGCTCAGGGGTGTTGGGCACCCGTGGGCCAAAATCCACCTGCTTTGACACATAGGCAAAGGCTGAGTCTGCATCAAAAGAAGGACGAAGAACCTCCCTTTTTTGCGCTTCGGAAGCTTCGGGCACCTCTGGAGATGAGGGAGCTTCACAACCTTGGGTCCATGCCAGGACCAAGCCAAGCGTCAATGGGAGAAACAGGCGGTCATTCACGGGTCCAGGAGCTTCCGTCTTTGCCGTCTTGGATGGTGACGCCCTGGGCGGACAGGACGTCCCGGATTTTGTCGGCAGTGCCCCAGTCCTTGTTGGCCTTGGCCTCGCCACGCATGGCCACCAGCAGGTCCAGATATGCCTCT